>NZ_JBQSVO010000060.1:0-21428 GCF_052376275.1 Pseudoalteromonas sp. AOP7-A1-14
GCTCTTATGGTTTTAATGCACTATTAGCCTATAATTACAGCATTAAAATAAATATTACAAACTTTTGGGTTGTTAGGAATATTTGATTATTTTGTTTGCAGAGGTAATGTTATTAAATATGATATAAAAAGAATAAGGAAGCGAGTGCTCCCTTATTATTAAAACCAATATTTACTTTTCGGTATGGTTTGAATATAAGTTATCAATTAATTCATCTTCTAACTCAAAGCGTAGCTCAAGTGCTTCGCCAAGTTTAGAAAGGTCATTATCAAACTCATTTAGTAAATCGTCTTTGCTAACTTCAGCGTATTTATCGTTAAAGTCTAAGGCAATATCTGTGGTGTCTGTAATTCGCGGGTAAAGCGAATTAGCAAGCTCTTGGCTTTCTGGGCCACGATTTTTACACGCGTTGGCTATATCATCATAAACTTCAAAATGGCCGGCAGATAAGTAATCCATCAGAATTTGGCAAAAGCTTTGAATCTGTAACTGTTCAGGCAATACGTGCTCTTTTTTCTCGTACGGGGAAAAACCGGCAATTCTGCAATATAAAACCAGTAGTTCTTGGCGCTCTGTTAGCCAATTGTCAATAATTGAGTGGCTACCACCCCATTTTTCTTGAGCTTTTTCCAAACGCGTCAGCATTATTAATCTCCTTAGCTGGGTTGGTTTCCTCTCTATAAGAAGGAAATATGGCCTAAAGATCAACCTATATTTAATAAAGAATAGGTGATTATTTATAAAGTAATTGATTAATAACAGAGTTTTTTTTGTTTGTCGATACTTGCAAGCTGTTAATTTTAGGCAAGAAAAAACCACCATAAATGGTGGTTTAATTTCTTTTCCATGACTTGTTAAAACAAGCTTTCTTATTGTTATGGGAAGATTATATTTATTATTGTTATAAAACTTTTATTGTTATTATTTTTAACGCAGGACAAGTTATACCAAGGTTTTTGTTTTGTTGCAAATTTATTAATGAGAAATATTTATTTGTTATTTTTATTGCATCCTTTTTAAGCAGGTTAGGAAAGTTGTTGATCTGCATCTATCTATATCGTTTTTACAGTTATAGCGATAGAGCGCTATGTAATATGGTGATACAATCTACTCAATCTATTTAGCTTTAGGATCTTTTACGCATGAGCGAATTAAAAAATGACCGTTATTTACGTGCATTAGAAAAACAGGCTGTTGATGTAACACCGGTATGGATGATGCGCCAAGCTGGGCGTTATTTACCAGAGTACCGTGCTACACGTGCACAAGCGGGCGATTTTATGAGCCTGTGTAGAAATGCTGAGTTGGCTTGTGAAGTAACTTTACAGCCATTACGCCGTTATCCATTAGACGCCGCAATTTTATTTAGCGATATTTTAACCATTCCAGATGCAATGGGCTTAGGTCTATACTTTGAAACAGGCGAAGGTCCTAAATTCGAACGCCCGATTTCATCGTTGGCAGATGTGAAAAAAATTCCAAAGCTAGATCCAACCGATGAACTTGGTTATGTGATGAACGCCGTAAGTACTATTCGCCGCGAGCTTAAAGGTGAAGTACCATTAATTGGTTTTTCGGGTTCACCGTGGACACTTGCCACTTATATGGTCGAAGGCGGCAGTAGTAAAGTTTTTGGTAAAATCAAAAAAATGGCTTTCGCAGAACCGCAAACACTGCATTTATTACTCGATAAGCTGGCAGATTCGGTAATTGATTACTTAAACGCACAGGTTAAAGCTGGTGCGCAGTCATTGATGGTCTTTGATTCATGGGGCGGAGTGCTTAGCCCACGTGATTACAACGAGTTTTCACTACAGTACATGCATAAAATTGTAGACGGGTTAATTCGTGAATACGATGGTCGTAAAGTACCTGTAACTTTATTTACTAAAAATGGTGGTCAATGGATTGAAGCAATTGCGGCAACAGGTTGCGATGCTATTGGTCTTGATTGGACTATCAATATTAGCGACGCTAAACGTCGTGTAGGCGACAAAGTTGCATTGCAAGGTAATATGGATCCATCCATGCTTCATGGTACGCCAGAGCGTATTCGCCAAGAAGTAGGCACTATTTTAGAAGACTTTGGTACGGGCAATGGTCATGTGTTTAACTTAGGTCACGGTATTACACCAGATGTAAATCCAGAAAATGCTGGTGTATTCATTAATGCTGTACATGAGCTTAGTGCGCAATATCATAAGTAAGCATTGTAAGTAGTTGCATTATAGACAATGCTTTGGCACTAAAATTAAAAAGCCCACTTAGTGATATTAAGTGGGCTTTTTGCTGTTCAAACAAAGAGTTATTAAATTACTTAAACAAACGATTTAAACCATTTAGCGCGGCAACACGATAGGCTTCAGCCATGGTTGGATAGTTAAATGTGGTGTTTACGAAGTAATCCACGGTGTTACCACCATTTTTTTGCTCCATAATCGCTTGGCCAATGTGAACTATTTCAGAGGCGCGCTCACCAAAGCAATGTACGCCTAATACCTCTTTAGTTTCTACATGAAAAAGGATTTTTAAACTGCCTACTTCAGTGCCCGCTATTTGCGCCCGAGCAAGATGCTTAAATTGTGCTCGACCTACTTCGTATGGAACTTTAGCCGCTGTAAGTTGTTGCTCAGTTTTGCCCACTGAACTCATTTCAGGAATGGTATAAATACCGGCTGGAATATCAATAATCAGCTTTTCGTCACTATTGCCACTGGCTATCGCATCAGCAGCTATACGGCCTTGATCAAATGCTGCACTTGCAAGACTTGGATAACCAATAACGTCGCCTACCGCATAAATATTATCAACATCAGTCTGGTAAGTTTCATTTACTCTTAATTGGCCCCGGTTATCGGCTTTAATTCCAACGGCTTCTAGATTCAAGGTGTCGGTGTTGCCAGTTCGGCCATTGGCAAATAAAATGCAGTCAGCTTTTACGCGTTTACCTGATTTTAAATGCATTACTACGCAATCATCGCGGGTTTCAATGCGGTCAAACTCTTCATTATGGCGAATAACAATGCCGCTATTCCAAAAGTGGTAGCTAAGTGCATCTGAAACTTCAGCATCCATGAACGCTAGTAAACGGTCACGCGTGTTGAGCAAGTCAACTTTTGCGCCAAGGCCTTTAAAGATAGACGCATATTCACAGCCAATTACCCCCGCACCATAAATGAGTACGCGATGTGGGTCATGCTTTAAACCTAAAATAGTATCACTGTCGTAAATACGAGAATGATCGAAGTCAACCTCTGGTGGGCGATATGGACGCGAGCCTGTTGCTATAACAATCGTTTGCGCAGTGAGTGTTTCAACTGAGCCATCAAGGTGAGTAACGGTAATAGTGTGTTTATCTACAAACTGCGCATCGCCTTGAAACATATGAATACGGTTGCGATCATAAAAGCTGCTGCGTAGGTTCGACTGCTTAGAAATAACAGAGCTTGCATGGCGCAATATATCAGGAAATGTTATGCGGTTAGGGCGTTCGCTAATATTAAATAAGGGATTGGCTTTATATTCAATATAACGGCTAACAGAATGGCGCAGCGCTTTTGATGGAATAGTTCCCCAATGTACACAGCCACCGCCAACAGCTTGCTGGCGCTCAATTACGGCGACCTTTTTGTTACTTTTAGAAAGGTTCATGGCGGTACCTTCACCGCCAGGACCTGTGCCTATAATAATGGCATCGTATTGAAATTCTTGGGTATCTTTTTGCTTTATTTGTTGTTTGGCCACAGCCACTCCTACATTAGCTAAAAGAGGCTTTTAATAACCTCGCATTCAGTGCCAGCCAAGCTTGCTTTTGAGTTTCCCAAGCAGCTTCTAGCTCGTTGTATTGTGTCATTAAAGCTGATTTTTCGCACTGTTTAAGCATGTTATTCTTTTTAACTTCCAGTACCTGCTTTTTTAGTGCACAAAAATGCTGAAGCTTTTTCAGCATTAAATCATACTCATGCTGTAACAATGTAAGCTTATCTTGCGCTAAAGGCAATTTTGCGAGACGAATTTGCGTTTTGTTCATTAAAGTTTCGGCTTTAGCTTTTTCAATACGCTCAACCGGAGTACGTTTTAGTTTCTTTGCCAGGCCCACTGCCGCTAAGGAACGAATCATCCATTTGGTTGGATCATAATGAAACCATCTAATGCCATTACGGTAGTCGCTGGCAAAAATATGGTGGAAGTTATGATAGCCCTCGCCATAAGTAAATAGCGCTAAAAAGCCATTATCACGGGCAGTATTTTTTTCAGTGTAAGGACGTGAGCCCCAAATGTGCGCAATCGAGTTAATAAAAAAGGTAAAGTGCTGGCTAAGTACTAAGCGTAATAGACCCGCTAATAGCAACATGCCAAATACATCACCGACCATAAAACCAAGCGCTAATGGAATACCCACATTCATTGCTAATACTAGTTTTAAATAATGACGGTGTTGCCACATCACAATTTTATTGCGTTGTAAGTCGCGGCAATTACTATAATCTCCGTAGTTGTCACCTTGATATTCACGTAGCATCCAGCCTATATGGCTGTACCAAAATCCATTTGTTGCTGCGTAAGGATCTTTAATAGGGTCATCAACTTGGCCATGATGAATACGGTGATCGCTACTCCAGTGCAGTGCACTATTTTGTAGTGCAAATGCGCCTCCTAGCGCGAGTATAAACTCTATCGCAGGATGTGCTTCATAGGTTTTGTGGGCCCACAAGCGGTGATAGCCTGCTGTAATTGAAAGGCCTGCAAAAAACATACACGCTACAAAGGCAATCCAATGGCCACTGGTGAATCCATAGCTAAGCGCATACCAAGGCACTAAAATTAGCGCGGCTAAAAAAGTAATACTAAAAAATAGGACATTGGTCCAAATTATCGGTGGTTTTTTCATGTTCTTTATATCTGAGCGTACACTTGTAAGCTAAAATAATATTTCATTCTCCCCCCGTCAAGTATTAGACTGACGAATTAGCATAAAAATCACTATAATTTGATTTAAAATAATTCAGGAGTCATTCATGTCGGGTGTTAGAGCGCAACAGAAGCAAAAAACACGACAAGCGCTAATTGAGGCGGCGTTTAATCAGTTAAGTGCAGATCACAGCTTTTCTAATTTAAGTTTACGAGAAGTTGCCCGTGAAGCTGGTATCGCGCCGACCTCATTTTATCGTCATTTTAAAGATATGAACGAACTGGGTTTAACTATGGTTGATGAAGCAGGTTTAACACTTCGCCAATTGATGCGCCAAGCTCGTAGACGTATCGCCAGTGGCGGTAGTGTTATCACTACTTCGGTACTGACTTTTATGGAATTTATTGATAATTCCAGCAACCAATTTAGATTATTATTACGTGAACGTTCGGGTACATCAAAAGCGTTTCGAGCCGCAGTTGCCCGTGAAATAAAACACTTTATCTTAGAGCTTGCTCATTATCTAGAAAGCGAAACGCCATGCGATGCCAATCATGCTTATATTCAAGCAGAAGCCATGGTGACTTTAGTATTTAACGCCGGTGCTGAAGCGCTAGATTTAGAAGGTTTACAACGTGAAGAGCTAATTGAGCGTGTGGTTTGGCAGTTGCGTTACATTACTCGCGGTGCGAGTAACTATGTGCGTGATAATAAATCGCCACAAATTTAAAAAGTTAATCTAAACACTAGGCTGGTTACTACTCTTAAATTTAAACGGGAATTGTTGGTTTTTTAGATTTTTATTTCTTTTTGTTGGCTTTGGTGGGTTTTATTTTTCTTTGCTTGTGGGTTTCAATCCCGAAAATTGGAATTACTATGCTTGCATGTCTGTTGTTAGGGTGTTAAAAATAGGCTTCACTGAACACACACATTTAGTAAAGACAGATGCAAATTACACATTTTATTACACTAAAACTGAACCTCTTACTGCTTATCTTGGTGAGCGGGGCTTAGTGTATTTGCATAAAATAATACATTAAAACCCCGCAATTGCGGGGTTTTTTTTATCTCGTAATTGGGTCGTTGGTTAGATTGGGAATGAGGCATTTTATGAAAGATAAAGTATGGATTTTTGATACCACCTTACGAGATGGTGAGCAGGCGCTTAAAGCAAGTTTAACTGAAGACGATAAGGTTCAGTTAGCCCACACAATTAGCCGTTTAAATGTAGATGTAATGGAGGTGGGCTTTCCGGTTTCAAGTCCCGCTGATTTTCGTTCAGTACAACGTATTGCGACCGAGGTTAAAGGGCCTATTATTTGTGGCCTAGCTCGTGCTGTTGCTAAAGATATTGAAGCTTGTGGTGAGGCACTTCGTCCCGCAGAGCAAGGCCGTATTCATACTTTTATTGCTACCAGTCCGCTGCATTTAGAGCATAAATTACGTATGAGTTTAGACGATGCAACGTCTATGGCGGTTAAATCAATCAAGCTTGCTCGTAACTATACGGATGATGTGGAGTTTTCTTGTGAAGATGCAGGACGTACGCCGCATTGGGATCTATGCCGCATTGTTGAGCAAGCCATAAGTGCAGGGGCTTCAACTATTAATTTGCCAGATACCGTAGGTTATGTAACGCCAGACGAATACTCGGCAATGATCCACCATTTAATGAACAACGTGCCTAATATCGATAAAGCGCGTTTAAGTGTGCATTGTCATAACGATTTAGGTTTAGCGGTTGCTAACTCAATTGCTGCGGTGCAGGCCGGAGCACGTCAAATTGAGTGTACTATTAACGGCATTGGTGAGCGTGCGGGTAATTGTTCACTTGAAGAAGTGTCGATGATAATGCAAATGCGTAAAGATCACTTAAAAGTACACTCAGATATTCGCGGGGAAGAAATTTACCGCGCATCACGTCAAGTCGCGAAAATTTGTAATATGCCGGTGCAACCAAATAAAGCAATTGTTGGTGAAAACGCTTTTGCTCACAGTTCAGGCATCCATCAAGACGGCGTATTAAAATCGCAAAATACTTATGAAATTATGTCGCCAGAAAGTGTGGGTGTGCCAAACAATCAATTAAATATGACCTCACGTTCAGGTCGTCATGTTATTGAGCACCGATTAGAAGAACTAGGTTACCAAAAGTCAGACTACGACATGGATAGCTTATACGAGAGCTTTTTAGCTTTGGCGGACCAAAAAGGGACCGTATATGATTACGACCTTGAAGCGATGATCTATTTTAACCAAATCAGTGATAAAGACGAGCAGTATCAATTAGAGTTTGTTAACTCAACATCGAACTCGCAATCAGTTGCTAGCTCAACTATTGGCATGACCATTAATAATGAATCAAAACAAGAGGCAGCTACTGGTAATGGCCCTGTTGAGGCATCATTTTTAGCCATTGAGCGATTAACTGGTATGGCAGTTGAAATGATTGAATACAACTTAGAAGCTACTGGCGAAGGCGCAAGTTCACTAGGGCAAGTAAATATAATTGCTAAATACGATGGTCGGCCTTATCACGGTGTGGGCATTGCAGCAGATGTAGTTGAAGCATCAGTACGCGCTATGATCCGTGTTTATAATTTAATTTATCGTGCACAAAAAGTGTCTGATTTAAAACAACAAAGGAAAGCAGGATGAGTCAAAAAAATTACAGCGTTGCAGTATTAGCAGGCGACGGTATCGGACCTGAAGTAATGGCAGCAGCAGAGCAAGTGCTGGACGCGGTTAGTAATAAATTTGGCTTTACTATTACTCGTCATTCTCATGCAATTGGTGGTGCAGCCATTGATGAATTTGGAAAAGCGCTGCCAGATACCACATTAGCAGCATGTGAAAATGCTGATGCGATTTTATTTGGCTCAGTGGGTGGTCCCAAATGGGAGCACTTTCCTACTGATGAACAGCCAGAGCGAGCGTCACTTTTACCACTACGTAAGCATTTTGGTTTGTTTTGTAATTTACGCCCAGCCCAACTATTACCTGCACTGAGTACATCATCGCCACTACGCGCTGATATTAGCGCACAAGGTTTTGATATTTTATGTGTGCGAGAACTAACGGGTGGTATTTATTTCGGCGATAAAGGCCGTGTTGGTGAAGGTGTTGATGAAGCTGCATTTGACACGCAAACCTATTCTCGTAAAGAAATTGAACGCATTGCGCGTTTTGCTTTTGAAGCAGCCAAGCTACGTAATAATCATGTGACTTCAGTTGATAAAGCTAACGTATTAGCCTCAAGCGTATTATGGCGTGAAGTAGTTACTGAAGTAAGTCAAGACTACCCAGAAGTAAGCTTGGATTATATCTACGTAGATAACGCGGCAATGCAGTTAGTAAAGCAGCCAAGCCAATTTGATGTACTACTTTGTGATAACTTATTTGGCGATATTTTGTCAGACGAATGCGCCATGATTACAGGCTCTATGGGCTTGCTACCGTCTGCAAGTTTGAACCAGTCTGGTTTTGGTATGTACGAACCTGCTGGTGGCTCAGCACCAGATATTGCGGGTAAAGGTGTAGCTAACCCAATAGCACAAATATTAAGTGCGGCGCTGATGCTGCGTTACTCTTTGGGTGAAGATGAAGCCGCGCGAAGTATTGAAAAGGCGGTTGCCGAAGTAGTCGAAGCCGGTGTAGGCACCCCAGATATTTTCTCAAATGCAGGGTATACCACGCAAGATGTTGCGGCTGCAATTGTGGCTCGAGTATAAAAAGTGGCTCGAATTTAAATTAATCCTGCTCGTGGCAACCGTCATGTTACGAGCCAAACCGAATTAGGAAATTAGCAAGTGGCCCAAACGTTATACGATAAAATCTGGCAAGCACATGTTGTTGCTAGTATTAATGAACAAACCGACTTACTTTATATTGATCGCCATTTAGTTCACGAAGTGACATCGCCGCAAGCCTTTGCTGGCCTTCGTGAAAAAAGTCGTAAAGTGCGCTGTCCTGAAAAAACCATTGCAACTATGGATCATAATGTATCGACTAAAAGCCGATCACTTGATGCAGCCAGTGAGGTTTCAAAAAACCAATTAATGGCGCTTGATGCGAATTGTAAAGAGTTTGATATTGTACTTTATGACTTAAACTCAGTTAACCAAGGTATCGTCCATGTTATGGGACCTGAGCAAGGAGTTACTTTACCAGGTGCAACGATAGTGTGTGGTGACAGCCATACATCAACGCACGGTGCCTTTGGCGCACTTGCGCATGGTATTGGTACATCAGAAGTTGAGCACGTATTAGCTACGCAAACATTACAGCAGAAAAAAGCTAAATCACTAAAAATTCAAATTAATGGTCGTTTACGCCCAACCGTTACGGCAAAAGATTTGATCATGGCTGTGGTTGGCAAGTTAGGTACCGCTGGGGGTACAGGCTATGTTGCTGAGTTTTGTGGTGAAGGCATAGAGGCGTTGTCGATGGAAGCGCGCATGACCCTGTGTAATATGAGCATTGAAATGGGTGCTAAAGCGGGCTTAATCGCACCTGATCAAATAACGTTTGATTACCTTAAAGGTCGGCCATTTGCACCACAAGGTACAGACTTTGACGCTGCAGTTGCTTATTGGCAAACACTTAAAACTGACGATGATGCACAGTTTGATTTAGAAGTTGAGCTAGAAGCCTGTAGCATTCAGCCGCAAATTACCTGGGGTACCAACCCAGAGCAAGTTATTGGTGTTGATGAATGTATTCCTGATCCCGATCAAGAAGCTGATTTAATAAAAGCTGAAGCGATTCGCAGCGCTCTGAAGTACATGGACTTAAAAGCCGGCGATAAATTATCAACTGCAACCGTAGACACAGTATTTATTGGTTCATGCACCAACAGCCGGATTGAAGATTTACGCGCCGCTGCACAAATTGTAGAAGGCAAGCAAGTGGCTACAGGTGTTGAAGCATTAATCGTACCGGGCTCTGGCCTTGTGAAAAAGCAAGCCGAAGATGAAGGCTTAGCTGATATTTTTAAAGCTGCAGGTTTTGAGTGGCGCGAACCGGGTTGTTCGATGTGCTTAGCGATGAACGATGATCGTTTAGGTGCAGGCAAGCGTTGTGCATCAACTTCTAACCGTAACTTTGAAGGTCGTCAAGGGCGTGGCGGGCGTACGCATTTAGTTAGCCCTGCAATGGCCGCAGCGGCGGCGATACATGGTCACTTTGTTGATATAAGAGGAGAAGCCTAATGAGCATTTATTTTAGTGGTTTAATGGCCCCGCTTGATAAAAATAACGTTGATACTGACCAAATTATTCCTAAGCAGTTTTTGACTTCAACCAGTCGTGATGGTTTTGATGCGGCATTGTTTTATGATTGGCGTTATTTAGAAAACGACGAGCCAAACCCTGATTTTATTTTAAACCGTCCTTGCTACCAAGGCGCGCAAATATTGCTAACTCGCGATAACTTTGGCTGTGGTTCATCACGTGAGCACGCACCATGGGCGCTTAAGCAATATGGCTTTGAAGTGATTTTAGCAGAAAGCTTTGCGGATATTTTCTTTAATAACTGCGGCAATAACCAAATGCTTGCGATTGCTTTACCGGCAGATACGCTTGAACAACTGTTTATACTTAGCGAGCAGCATGATGATATTCATATTGATGTTGATCTTGAGAATCAAAAGCTTACCAGCAATAAGTTTGCCCCCATCAGTTTTGATATTCGTAAAGATGTAAAAGAGCGTTTATTAAGTGGTTTAGATTTTATCGGTGTTACCGAAACACTCAACCCGCAAATAAATGCGTTTGAAGCGAAACTTGCTGCTGAGCGACCTTGGCAGTAAATAGTTACTTAAAAGCGCGATGTAAATCTCGGCTTAATGCGCATACTTCTTGGCTTGGTTCATATTAACAAAGCCAAGAAATGCGCTTTTTTTATACCTAATCAAAGTTTAATAAGAGCCTAGTAATAGGCCATAACCAACCCCACAGCTCCAATCACAATACAAGCGCGCATTTTAAATTGCTTTAACCGTTTAAAGCGCAGTAATTTTGGAGCTTCAATTGTTGAGAAAACCCCGTGTTGAAGCGACTCATTTAGATTGCCCCTAATATTATTACTAAGGGTTTTTTCTGACAGTGCTTGTCATTGCTCAGGGTACTTTTTTGCCAAGTATTTGCATATATTATTAGACATTTTAACTTGTATCATAAACAAACTTATAAGTATTAATAAGGGCAAGTAGTTCAGTATTTTTAAATCCTGTTTAATGGTTATAAAAATTTACTACAATTATTTTAAGGATTAAAAGTGTTTTAAATCATTACTTTAATCTTATATTCTGAGCGCGCTTAGTATTTTTTTGTGGGTTGTATGTATGGATGGCCGAAGTTGTTGAGCGTGCTCATTTTTACTTTTTGGGTATATAAACAACTATTCATCCTATAAACTTCCTTTATCAATAGGAAACCGCTAGTCTGTCTTTTATTAATTACATTTTAGGAACGTACTATGAAATTATTAACTGCTGCAACTTTATTACTGGGATCTACAGCGGCGTTTTCACGCCCAGCGCCATTGGTATCAATTCCAAGCCACGATGGTTTTTTTGACAATATTGCCGCCCATTGCGGTAAAGCGTATGAAGGAGTTGTAGCTGTTGATAACGCTGAAGGACCAAGCTCATTTGCTAATAAAAAATTGGTTATGCATGTACGCCGTTGTAACGAACGTGAGTTGCAAGTGCCTTTTCATGTAGGTGATGATGCGTCACGTACATGGATTATTACTAAAACAGGCAGTGGTTTGAGCTTAAAGCACGATCATCGCCATAAAGATGGTACTGACGATGTGTCAACTATGTATGGTGGTCATACACTCGATGCGGGATCTGCTAATGTGCAGTCATTTCCTGCAGATCAATACTCAAAAGAGCTATTTGTTAGTCAAGGCATCCCACAGTCGATGGGCAATACATGGCAAATGTATATCTATCCTGAAAAATTCACCTACCGTTTAATTCGCCAAGGTCGTGAATTTCGTGTTGATTTTGATTTAACTAAACCAATTAGCTTGCCAGCAACGCCTTGGGGCTATGAAGGCTAACCCTTTTTGGGCTTAGTTTCGCATTGTAACATTACGTTTAAAGGTGGCTGATAGGCGCGGGGTTTAGTTGGAAAGCGATCATACTCTTGTACGCCTTCAGTCACTTTTAGCATAAATGTATTACCGCGGCATAATCTGGCAGCGTGACGTAGTAAAAAAACACTCTGATTTCTAAAGTGTTTATAGTCGTCAGATTGAATTTTAAGGTGATAGTTATTGTCGTCTATCTTGGTTTGATAATAATGTACTTCTTCATCAAAATCATACAGCTTTTCGGTCTCACCTTTTGCTGCTTGTGCGCTGATACAGCCAGCGAGCAATAAGAAGCTAGACAATAAAAGAGTGCTGTTATTCATTAATCTACTCATAAAACACTAACTCCTTTGTTGTTTTGGGCTGAATATTTTACTACAGTGATCGCAGTTCGTATAAGTCTAACACCCAAAAAGGGAAAATGTGATGTTCAAACAAATTAAACAGCTTTTTTCGAGTTTTGACGAACAGCAACCGTCATTAAAAGAGCACGATTTAAAAACTGCCGTTGCCGCTTTATTAATTGAAGTAATGCGTGCTGATAATGAGTTGCAAGAGGGTGAACAACAAACACTGACTTTTACTTTAAAAAAATATTTTGATTTAGATGACGAAGCTGTTGCAGAGCTTACCGAGCAGGCAAATCAGGATCTTGATGAGGCGATTGATTACTTTCAATTTTCAAAACAAATTAAAGATCAGTGTAGTGCTGAACAGCGCATTGAAATTATTGAGTTATTATGGCGTTTGGCATACGCAGATGGCGAGCTAGATGCGCAAGAAGAGCATGTTATTCGCCGTGTTGCGAGTCTTCTATATGTTACACATGAAGACTTTATCGCCGCTAAATTAGCCGTAACAAAGCTTTCTTAATACTTTGAATACAGAATCAATAAAACCCGCTTATTGATTTAATTTACTTGCTACACTGACTAGTTGTTGGGCAAGCCCGGCAACGTTATCAACCATTAGAGGGTCATTAATTCGGCCATTTTCATCAATTAATGTATGAATCGCAGGCACTGCTAATTGGTCTGCAAGTACTAAGCTGCCAATACCAGATAAAATATCACGTACGTGGTTTAAACCGCGTAAGCCACCTAATCCACCAGGCGATGAAGCATATAAAGCGGTTACTTTGTTACGAAAAGCAGGTGTAGCTCCTTGCTCAGTGCGCGATGCCCAATCTATAGCATTTTTTAATACCGCAGTAATTGAGCCATTATACTCAGGGCTTGAGAGTAATATGCCGTCCGCTGCGCGTAATTTATCTTTTAAAAGCTGCGCACCGGGCGGTGTGCCTTGGGATTCAATATCCTCGTCAAACATCGGTAAGTCTAAATCTGCGAGCTTAATTACTTCAACTTCTGCACCGCTTTCAAGAGCAAAACGTGCAGCTTCGTTGATTAATTTTTGATTAAAACTGTCTTTTCGTAGGCTGCCAGCGAGCGCAATAATTTTTGGTGTAGTCATGATACCGTCTTTCTTAAATTGGGGTTGTTTATATGTCAGTTATTCTAGCAAATATTTACTTGCAGAAAAGCCAAATAAACGCAAAACTTATGTGCATAAACGCACAGTGCAGGGGGAGGTAATATGGCAATTCAATTTGATGACTGGCAAGACGTTAAGGTTGCTTTTGAAGTAGCGCGTTCAGGTACCTTGACCGCTGCTGCAGAAAAGTTAAATGTGCACCATAGTACGGTGCTCAGGCGGATTAATAACTTAGAGAAAAGCTTAAATGCTCGCTTGTTTCACCGCCACGCTCGTGGTTATAAAGTGACTGAAATAGGCGCTAAACTATTTATCAGCGCAGAAGGTATCAATAGTGAGTTAGAACGTTTACATAACGATATTATTGCCGCTGATAGCACTTTACGCGGTAGTTTATTGCTAACCACCGTAAGTGGTTTTATTGATGTGTTAAGTGATGTGTGTGAACAGTTTCAGAGCTTACATCCGCAGGTGCAGCTAGAAGTGATAATGGATCAAAAACGTTTACGGCTTGATCATGGCCAAGCTCATATTGCGGTACGAGCAGGACCTAAGCCAGATGAAGGTGATTATATTGCTCAGCATTTAGCGCACTTATCATCTGGTCTTTATGCATCTAAGCGCTATATTAATAAACACGGTAAGCCAAAAAGCATTAAAGAGCTCGTGTTACATAATTTTATATCAGGTGTGGCGGGTTATAATGGCAAAGTGCCTTATTTTGCATGGATTGATGAGCACATTCCGGCTTCGCAAGTAAAGTTACGGGTATCAGAAACCTCGGAAGCAACGCGTGCCATTGTAAAGGGGTTAGGCATTGGTGGCCTACAGCATGGTGTGGCTGCGCAATATCCTGATTTAGTGCCAATACTACATAACGAGTTAAGTTGGCCTATGGATTTGTGGTTGGTGACACATCATTTAGTTCATCGTACTGCCAAAGTGCAAGCATTTAGCCAGTTATTAAAAGCACACTTTAAAGGGTAATAATATGACTTGGCATGCTAAGAATTTAGGTGATGCGATGCTTGCTGACAGCGAACTTAAACAAATAAAGCAAAGCGCTTCGGGGACGTGTTCGCTTTTTGTGCGCTACGTTGCTAAACATAGTTTACATTGTGAGGTGGTTGTATATTTTCCGCCAAATGCAGAGGGTATGGCTAAAAAGTATTTAGCCATACCCTGTTTAAAGCCTGATGGGGACGGTTTAACTACGCTTTAAAGTGACTTTTTAACCTTAATACCTAAGCGCTTAGCTAGACGAACCAGGTTGGCTCGATCAACTTTTAAGGTGCGTGCTGTCGCAGCCCAATTAAAATCATGTTGTTCAAGTTGTTGGCTAATTAAATGATGGGTAAAGGTATCGGTTGCTTGTTTTAACGAAAGCTTTTCGTTGCTCAATACTGTCATGGTTGAGCCTGTGTTTGGTGAAGCTAAAGAGTTTGAAGGCTTACTTATAGTAAGTTCACAATGCTGCGGTTTAATAGTGATGATTGATTGCTGCCACTGGGTTTGCTTGGCTTTTAATGCCGCGCGGCTGATCACATGTTCAAGCTCACGGACATTGCCAGGCCATTCGTATTGAGTGAGCAATAGTTGGGTATCGACACTTAACTTTAGTTGTTTAATCGCCAGCTTACGTGCTGTTTTTTCAACAAAGTAACCGGCCAGTAACACCATGTCGTTTTCGCGCTCTGCTAGAGCAGGGACATGTAATGGATAAACACTTAAGCGATGGTATAAATCGGCTCTAAAGCGCCCCGCATTGACTTCGTCTTTTAGATTGCGATTGGTGGCTGCAATGACCCGTACATCTACATATTTAACTTCATCTTCGCCGAGCGTTTGAATCTCACCGCTTTGCAACACACGTAATAATTTACTTTGCATGGTAAGTGGCAGCTCGCCTATTTCATCTAAAAATAATGTGCCGCCATCAGCGAGCTGAAACTTACCTTGGCGACTATGCTCAGCGCCAGTAAACGCACCTTTAGCATGGCCAAAAAACTCACTTTCAGCGAGATTCTCAGGTAATGAGGCGCAGTTTAAATGAATAAGTGGCTGTTCACTGCGCTTAGAGTGTAAATGTATATTGCGCGCGACTAACTCTTTACCTACGCCAGTATCACCTTGAATAAGCACACTAAACCCTGAGGCTGCGACTAGTTTTATATCATTTTTTAAAGTGAGCATGGCAGGGCTTTGACCAATTATTTCAATACCGCTGCGGGTTAATGCTTCACGGTTGAGTTCTTGTACCAAGGCATTGCTGTGCTGGGCGTGGTTTTGATAATGCTGCAGCTGTAAAGCTGTATGCAAGTGTGCTGCACATAATGTGGCAAGTTGTGCTAACTGGGTTAGGTTTAAGTCATCAAAAGCATGGGCGTTAAGGCTATCGAGAGTAATAACACCAAGTAATTTCTGTTGATCATCAAGTAAGGGCATACCTAAACACGCATGTACGGGGATGTCGCCGCGTTTTGCATTTAACAGTCCATCGTAAGGGTCGGCTAATGGGCAGTCATGGGAAAACCTTAATGGCTGGTTGGCGCTGCAAATTGCTTGTAAACGCGGGTGCTCGTTAATAATAAAACGCCGCCCTAAGGTGTCGGGCGTTAAGCCATGAATAGCCAGTGGTTTTAATTCATCCCCTTGTAAAGCAAGTAAAGCTATCGCATCACTTGGCACAACTTGATTAATGCAAGCAATAAGCGATTCAAAACCATGATCGTAACTGGTTGCTTTGGCAAGAATTACTGCGGTGTTAAATAAGCTTGTGTTATCAATCATGTCAAAATGACTCAGGTGTGTTTTATTGATTTATTTAATGGTGAGTCATAATGACCTTTTAATCAAGTATTAATTTTTAACCTTTTGATTTTTGTGTTTATTTAATGTTGGCGTGCTCTGTGCAGTAACTTTTGCATACACATTAATAAAAGAGTGTCTTATGCTAGTTTCTACTGCTAATAGCTTTAACGAAATACCGCCGTCAGGTGGCTTTTATACCACGCTTTTAACCTATGCTAATAGTGCGCTAGTAATAAGTACGTTATTGATGATACTAACTATTTTATTGAGCTATCCGTTTGCTTATCTATTAAGTATGCAGCTGCAAATTGTGGCGCATATTTCTATCATTATAACTGCCACCGTATTTAAAATTAGCTATGTTTTACGCTGTGTTTCACTCAATAGCTTAGGCAAGGAGGTGCGTTAATGCAGCCCACAAATTTAACCAAACCAGTACCCGAAAAGATGCGATTTTATCAAGTCACAAAGTGGCCATTATGGATGCTGGCATTTCGGCCTTACTTTTTAGGCGCTGGATTATTAGCTTTTTTTTCAATCGCTTATTGGCTGCTTATTTTAACAGGTCACGCTAGTTGGGGGTTAACCATGCCTGCGACACTTTGGCATGCACATGAAATGATGTTTGGCTTTGCAGGGGCGGTTGCTGTGGGGTTTTTGCTAACTGCTGCGCAGAACTGGACCAGCGTTACCAGTATAAGTGGCAGTAAATTAATGCTCTTAACATGTATTTGGCTAGCCGCGCGAGGCGCATTTTTTATTACAGGCGCCGGTATTGAAAATATTAATTTACATGCAGTGATGATATCACAGTTACTGTGGTGGCTCGGGGCCATTGCAGCTTTAGCAAATATGTTATTTAAAACTAACAATAAAAAGAACTACCTATTTTTACCTATTTTAAGTGCTTTATGTGCTTTAAACATTATTTATTTGTGGTTGGTACTAAACGCTAATTTGACCCTTGCGTTAGTGGTGGTTGAGACCGCGATACTGGTTATGACGCTATTGGTTGGGATTGTAGCTGGAAGAGTGTTGCCTTTCTTTACTGCGCGTGGCTTGGGGCTTGAGCAGCAGGTGCGTACACCTCAGTTAGATAAAATACTGCTATACAGCTCATTATTTGCCATTACTTTGTATTTTATTAGCCAACTATTTATATCTAACATTAACCCTGGCTGGGCGCTTGGCGTTACGGCTGTGCTGCACTTGACTCGTTCGCTATGGTGGTGGAATAAGCAGACGCTTAAAGTGCCGTTGCTTTGGTCATTGCACTTTTCGTATCTAGCGCTTGGGGTGGGTTTGGCTTTAGTGGCTATAAGCTTTTATAGCTCAGTTATTTTATTTAAAGATGCGTTACATATGATCACAATTGGCACCATTGGCATGATGATTTTAGCGATGATGACGCGGGTTGCTCATGGACACACGGGACGTGCCCTAACTATTCCTCATTTTATGGCTGTGGCGTTTGCTTTAGTGCTTGTCGCAGCGATTGTTCGCTCGTTACTACCCTTTGTTATTGGGCCGCATATTGCGTGGCAGATTAGCGCTGTATTGTGGCTGATGGCGTTTTTATTGTTCTTGATCCACTGTATTCCTATCTTAACGCGGCGTCGTGTTGATGGGCGTCGTGGTTAATTTATGTTAGGAAGTCTTATGTTATCTGATAAAACCGTTGAAATAGTTAAAAGCACCGTGCCACTACTCGCAGAGGCGGGCACCGTGGTTACTGAGCATTTTTATAAGCGACTATTTAGCCATAACCCTGAGCTGCAAGATATTTTTAATATGGCAAACCAGCGCAGTGGTCGCCAGCAATTTGCGTTATTTAATGCACTTGCGGCGTATGCGCAAAATATTGATAATCTTGCGGTGCTAAAAGAAGCGCTGGGTCGTATTAATCATAAACATGTCAGTATGCATATTTTACCAGAGCACTACCCAATTGTAGGGGGTCATTTAATTGGCACGTTAAAAGAGCTAATTCCAGAACAATTTACTCCCGAAGTTGAATACGCGTGGCGTGAAGCGTATGCATTACTTGCTGATATTTGTATTACTGAAGAGGCTGCTCTGTATGCGCATAGTAAGAATAATCGCGGTGGCTGGTCAGGCACGCGGCAGTTTATAATTGCACAAAAGCAGGTTGAATCAGAGTTAGTAACTAGCTTTACCTTGGTTCCAGTAGATGGCAAGGCAGTTATTAGTCATAAGCCAGGGCAGTATTTAGGTATTAAAGTGAAACCTGATGATGCGCAATATAATGAAATTCGTCAGTATTCTATTTCGCAAAAAGCGAATGGCGAAAACTACCGTATTAGCGTGAAAAAAGAGTTATTGCCAGCTACGGGGGTTGTATCTAATTACTTGCATTCACTTGATGAGGGCAGTGTTGTGGAACTTTACCCGCCGGCTGGGGATTTCTTTTTACGCACCAATAATAACCCGGTGGTACTTATTTCAGCAGGCGTAGGTCAAACACCTATGCAAGCAATGCTACAAACTTTGTTAAGTGATGTGAGTAACCAGCAAGTCACGTATTTACACGCTTGTGAAAATGCTCAGCAATATTCGTTTAGTCAGCTTTTGGCGCAGCAAGCCGCAGCTCATGAACGTTTGAATCATTATACATGGTTTAATCAAGGTGGCGAAGGGGCAGAATTTGCTGGATTGATGAATGTCAGCGCTGTTGCTGAACAGCTACCGGTGAGTGATGGAGAGTTTTATATTTGTGGGCCGGTTGGTTTTATGGCAGCAATAAAACAGCAACTACTTGCCGTTGGTGTTGCTGATGAGCGCATTCATTATGAAATATTTGGGCCTCATCAAGACCTTTAAATTAGCTAACTAAAGTAACAGTGTGTGCATCAGTTGATGCGTACGCTGTTAAACTTAAAGTACTTCGCACTCAACGTTAGGTAGCGGTACGCGTAACTCTTTTTTTGGGTAATATAGCAAGCATTGCTCAGCTGATTTTTGCAATACAAACTTCTCTGAAGGAATACTGTGCGCGCCCATAATTGGCATGCCGTCAGGTCCTTTACTGGTACCGTGATCAATTAATAGCTCTGGGCTTTTAGTAAACACATCATCTGCTAATATTACTATATCTCCCCCTTTGGCGATTTGTATTGCTTGCTGTAGCTGCGTAGTAACGCCAGGGTTAACTCGGGTTAACTTTGCATTTTGTGGTGGCTCAGCTTGAGTGCTGTTACAGCCTGTAAGGAGCATAACCAAAACTCCTACTGACAAAAGCTTATTCATCCGCGCTTCCTTTTGTTGGTCGTGTTAAGTCCATACTGGTATTGTAAAGTGACTTAGGTGGCGTTAATGAAATGCCTTGACTACTACTTTGGCTAAACTGTTGTGGTAGGCTTTTAGCGCTTACCGCAGGCATTGGGCAGCTATTATTTTCAATGTGAAATAGCGCACTTGCAAGCAATGCTTCGTCACTGTTACCTAGCGGATGATCAAAGTCATCAGCCACTTTACAGCCTTTTACATCAGCATCAAGTTGTGGCGTTGGTGTAGGAATAAAGCCATCAGCATACTCGCCAAAGCCTTTAAAGTTTGCACCGCTAAATTGAATGGTGTAATAAGTGGTTGCACAGTTATGCGTGGGCGTAAAACCATACGGTTTACCACATGTTTGGTCACCAATTAAAATCACCTCGGCATCTATACCTTTTAATCCATTAATAAATGCTTCTGATGCCGAACACGTACCAGAGGTACTAAGCACATAAACCTTGGATAAGTTTAGGTCTGGTAATGAGTTGCCGGTTGTGCGAAATGTTGAGTAATCAATTTCTTGGTTAATAAATGGAAAGGGTGCTTCTTGCGGTTGTTTATCGTTTTGAATGGTTTGATAAAAATAACGGTTTTGTATATTGGCATCGCCTGCGACCATATAAGCTAACTGTGCTGACATCGCAAGTAGTCCGCCGCCGTTGTATCTAAAATCAATAACTAGTTCGTCAACATTATCAGCTTTAAACTTATTTACCGCCTCAATTAACCCTGGCTGGGCGATGCTTATATGGCTATTAAATTGCATATAACCAACCTTTGTGCCGCTGTCAGTAGTTAAGGTATTAACATTTTGCACCGGGGTTTTACTTATATTGCCTGCAGTGACATTAATTGATTTTTCAGTGCCATCGTTACTGCGGATTTTGAAGTTATGCAAATTTCCTGCTGTGGGGCCAAACAATACCTCGTTAAGTGTAGCAATACCTGATTCGGTATTGGTATTAATGCTGACATTATCAACAGACAGTACGGTGTCACCACGTTGGAATCCCGCATTTTTCGCTGGCGAATTATCTTCAAGATAAGCAATTCTTAGCTCTCTTGGGGGGGTGTTGCTAATAAATGTCCAGTTGATACCATAGCCAGAAACAACCCCTGATTGCGCTTCTTTAAAAAAGTCTTCGGTGGGTTCACTAAAATGAAAGTTATCTTTTTTACCACCCGAATCGGTGGTTTGCTCGGTTTTTAATTGCGCAAAGTAAGCTGCAACTGATTCAAAGCTGTACGGGTTGTTATCTTCGATTTCATTATACCAAAGATACGTTTCGTTGCTCCACGAGCGCAACCACATTTTTTCTGTAAACTCACTACCAACTTTATCAGGATAAGGCTGGTTATCGTTATAAGGATCGTTGCCTGTGCGTGGTGCAGAACAATAGTCTTTGAATTTGTTTATTGACTCAAATTCACCGGCATTCCACATAGGCTCAATAATTGACGTTATAACTTTAGAATCACTATAAGTGACCGTTGCATAGTCACTTTCATTGGAAAACCCACCACTGAGGTCAACCGTGAATGTTTCGCTCCCTTCTTCAAGGTTGTCGATAACCGCAGTGGTAGCAAATGGAGTTGCGATTTCTGGGGTGGAAGTCTCAATTAAGTAGTCACTACTAGATGATGTATTTGAGGTGTAGTTAATATTCACGGAACCGGAAGGTTGATCATCAATAACTGAACCCGAATCATTCACAGCATAAACAGTATAATAAGTTGATGTTAAATCTAATTCGTTAATAGCAGAGTTATTCGTTATATTCCCCGCACTGTCTGTAGAAAATAGTTTTAATAC
>NZ_JBQSVO010000061.1:0-21391 GCF_052376275.1 Pseudoalteromonas sp. AOP7-A1-14
ATTAATTTACGAACTGAAAATGAGAAAGACTGGGATGAAGCTAAATTAGTCACTTCATTAGGGATGCAATATTACTCATTGCCAATTTCAGGCGCGCAAGATATTAGCGTCGAAAACGCACAACAGTTGGCTACTGTAATGGGGGAGCTAAAAGGCGAGCCTGTACTGCTACATTGTGCTAGCAGTAATAGAGTAGGAGCTTTAATTGCAATCTCTGCCCATGCAGAAGGACTCGATATAGAATCTTCATTAGCCAAGGGAAGACATTGGGGAATGAGCAGTTTAGAGCCCGTAGTGCGCAAAATAATTACTACAAAGTAACCATAACGAGAGTGTTGACCTTTCAGGATTAAAATTCGTTCAATTTAGGGGCAATTTAATTGCGGTGCGAGACTTATAACCTGGCGGGCTAAGTGAAAATTGAATAAAGTGACGCATCCTGTTCACGCACTTTACCTATATTTATATAGGTAATAATGAGTTAATTATCCCTAAAAACAACTCGTGAGCAGCGCAAATTTAACCTTGAAATATAAACACGCCCTAATAAGTAGTATGCACAGTATCTTGTGCTCAATAAAAAAGCGTTACAGTTTTTAACTGTAACGCTTTTTTAGACTGTTTTTAGGTAATAAATAAGCTGAAACTAGTTAAGGCCCAACACTTCTTTACCTTGTTTAAAGGTAACATCAACCGGAATATTAGCTTCGCTTAGCTTTTCTAAATCTTTAGCTAGTTCTGCTTTGATATTGCCGTGAGTAGCAATAAGTTGATCTACTTTTTGATAATCACCGTCACCTTGCAAGGTTAAAATAAGACGTGAAAGCTTTTCCATCGCCAGACCCATTTTTTCCATATTTACACGATATAAGCCATTGTCATTTTTAGAAAATGCGCCTTCTTGTGCGAAAAAGTTAAAGCGGATCATGTTTGCTTTACCGTGCGCACTTGAAGCGCCAAAACGTACTGAACGGAAGATGCCAGCCATAAAGGTGGTGTAGTAATCTTCAAGTCTGCCTTCGGTGATTTCGCCTTTTTTAAGTAATTGTTCAACCATGTACAACCCTAAAATATCCGCTTTACCTTCTTCAAGGGCACTGGCGTGCTCTTGAAGAGACTGACGAACGGTACCCCTACCGGTTAGAGTATTTTTTATACCTAAACCATGAGCCACTTCATGAAACATAGTATTGGCAAAAAATGCGTCAAAGGTAATATATTTACGTTGTTCAGGAGCAATTAACTGCTCTGAAATTGGCACTAAAATTTTATCAAATTTAGCACGCATAGCATTTTTAAGTTGTAAACGGCGGGTGCCTTTTTCTAACTGCACTTGTTCATCATTAGGTAGGTTAATGGCGATTGTTTTACTACCCGCATTTGAATGCCCGGCGTAGTAAATTACATCGTAAGCATTTAAGTCGGCATCAGAGCCAGGTACTTCTTGCTTGTATTTTTCATCAACGGGTAGGCCCTTTTGTAACTCAGGTAGAAAGGCTGCGAACTTTGCTAAACGTTCTGACCACTTTAAATCTTTAATAAGTACATACGATTCGAACGCTGCGCGATAACCAAATAATTGGTCTTCATAGGTTTCGATAGGGCCAATAACGATATCAATAGGATTATTTTTCATATCCATCCAAGCAAAGTCTGATGCTTGGTACTGGTCGTTTTGTAGAGCGCTTGCGCGTAAGTTTAGATAGTTTGCAAACTCTTTATCATCAGCTAAAGCGCTAGCTTCACGTAGTAAGTTAGCCGCTTTTTCAAGTGGTTCTGCGTATTCCTGTGAATAAGCGACACTGAAAAGTTTGCCGGTATCATCACGCTTTATTACAGAATACAAATCGGTTTTTTCATCAACGTCAGCATTATTTAGCTCTTCTTTTGTGATATCTGCAGGGTAAAATTGGGCGCCAGCTGCTTTTTCTTCAAAGCCAGACAAAAATACTTTATCGCCATTTAAGCGATCCCAAGGACCGTAGTTTATATCAGCAAACTTTTTCACTTTGTCATCGCTGATGTTACTTAATAGCTCGTCTTTACCTTCACCAAAGGCTTGACGCCAAAAAAGCTCATCCATTACTTTTGAAGCATCAATAAGCTTGGCAATCATTTTCTTTTGATTCGCGCTTAAGTGCGATAAATCACTGGTAAGCGTAAAGTCGGTGTAGATATCAAGGCGGCTTTGCTCGGCATTAACCAGTTTGATGCCGGGTTTTACAGGGGAAGCCGCTTTTTTTTCAACATCAGCGGTTGATTCTTTTTTAGGAGAAGGGGCTTGCTCAGAGCATGCGCCAAGAAAAACTGCACCGCTTAAAATCAGTGCTTGGCTAATTTTATTAATAATCATTACATTGCCTGTTAAAAGATATGAGAGGTAATAGTACGTTAAACCAATATTGATTACTGGGTACTACATTATAGTTATTAAACAAAACTCAGTATTAAATAGCAAGTACAAAACAGTTCTGTATTTTTCAACTTTAACGGTAACTCTTAGTCAACACGGGATTAAATATCTTTGTAGCTGCTAATCAAAAAAGAATGTCACATTTACGGCAATAGAAAACGCTTTAATGACCATTTTGGTCGTCTGAATAAATAATAACACCTTGGTTCTTGCTACCTTGTCTGAAATTGCAGTAAATTGATGTGCTACCTATTGTAATTGAAGTAGAGTGTCGTCAAGTTATTGATAAGTATGCAGTATTAAAAGCTATATCGATAAAGGGATTATACCTCGCTTGGAATATTCACTACCGATGAATACCATGCAAGGATAGATGATGTGAAAATAGTATTTGGTTAATACAAAAATAAGTTAACAACTAATTAAACGAAAAAGCGCCATTGATATCAATGGCGCTTTTTCATTAAGGTTTACGTAAAAAGATCACGTTAAATCTTCAACGTCACCTAAACCTGCGGTGAGTTCTTCTAGTAATTGCTTAATTTCCTCAGAAGCTAAAATAAAGTCAGCGTCGAGCTTCACTGCCATATCTTCTTTAGGAATATCAGCATTTTCTTCTTTAAGCGTTTCTGAATAGCTTAAACGTTTAATTGAACCGTCATTTTGTAGCATAAATTTCAAACGTTCTTGCCAATCAAGTGCAAGCTTAGTGACACGCTTACCATTTTCAAGGTGAGCTTTAACTTCATCACAGCTTAGGTCATGGCCTTTTAGTTTAACTTGTGCACCGCTATCATCAGCCTCTTCAAGTTCAGCATCAGCGCCAATAGCAAAGCCTTCAGGGGTAGTAAAGTTGGTAAGCCAGTCAGTCAAAAATACATCTAAGTCATAGTTTGCAAAGGCTGGTACAACAGGCAGTGTACCCAGTGACTTACGAAGTAGTGCGAGTAGTTCTTCGGCTTTATTAAAGCTACTGCTATTAACGACTACCCAGCCATTTTCTTGGTCAATAAAGGCAAATTGTAAGCTTGATTTTTTAAAGGCTTGTGGCAAAAGGGTGTGAAGAATGTTTTCTTTTAGTTCGTCTTTTTCTTTTTTCTTAACAGGTCGATTTTCTTCTATTTCAATTTGCTCTATTTTTTCAACAACCAACTCATTAATAACAGCTGCGGGTAATACTTTTTCTTCACGTTTTGCACACACTAAAATACTTTTTTGTGAAAAGTGCGATAATGTTTGGCCATGTTTACCAAATGCCTTGGTCCAACCAAATGTAGAGAGATCTTGGCCACCACATGAACGGAATAGATCCTGTTCGAGAGCTGTTTCAAAGTCTTCTTGCGTATACGATACGTCTTGCTTAAAGCGGTAACAAATTAAGTTACTAAACCACATAATAAGGAATGTCCTGTGTATAAAATTGCCTAATCATAGCAATAAAAGGCTAGCCCTGAAATGAATGATTGTGCCATGAATGGGGATTTAATTACTTACCGATTAAACATTGAAAGTGGTTTACGCATGTTTTTTAAAAAGCTAATGCGATAATGCAGTCCATTGTCTGGTGAGCTGGTAACATCAATATCGCCACAGACAGTTTTTTGCCAAGGTTAAATGTAATATTAATTTATGAATTTTCCATATTAGTATGCGCCGACTCCACAATAGCTCGAAAGTAAGTAGTGCACGCAAATAAGTGTGTCACCGCTAGGATTATGCAAGCCTGTAATGGGCGTGAGGCGTTAGAGTTATAAAATCAATATAGTTTTGACTTACTTCATTTAGATTTTATCGTGCCAGAAGTCGATGATGTGAAAGTATTAGAAACTATTCAAGAGCAAAAAATAGTATGTTTTGTATTGGTGATCTCCGCGAATATACAAACAAAAATGAAACAACGCATCGTTAACTAAGGCGCTATAGATTTTATTAATAAGGCAGTTGATAAAAAGAGGTTGAAAAAACACTGCATAAATTTGGCACCTTATCGTTTTCTTTATAACCAAACAGCATAATTTATCTTTTTAAGTGGGGTTGACAGAATAGGACTGTTTAAGGCAGTCTACAGGCTATGAAAATAAATAATCACGTACTGACCACTATTATTATTACAACCACCATTCTTACTGGATAGTGGCATAGGTCGGTGCAACAAATTTAAAGGCCTGTGTTCACTAAGAACATAGGCCTTTTTTCGTTTTATGGGATGAGGAACATAAAAAATGCGCGTATTAAAATTTGGTGGGTCATCACTTGCCGACTTTGCTTGCTTACAGCAAGTAGCTCAATTAGTTAAAACACAATTAAAAGATGAAATGTTATTGGTGCTTTCAGCGCCCGGCGGTATGACAGATTCGTTAGTTACACTCGCCGCTAGTGCTGAGCAAGGCGATGATTATAGCGAACTTTGGCAAGCCTTAGTTGAGCGCGCTGAAAGTTTAAAGGCAGCGGTTGAAGCCGAATACGGCCAGCTTGAAAACTGGCCAAATTTAAATGAACTTAAAGAGAAACTAGCCGGCGTTAAATTAATAAAATGTTGTCCAGACCAAGTTCGCGCATTTGTGATTAGTTTTGGCGAGCGCATTAGTGTATCACTGATGCAGCGTTTATTGAGTGATAACAATGCCCATTACCTTGAAGCAACCAATTGTATCGCCTCGACGGGTGGTCACATTGATGCCGAAGCTGATTTAGTTACCAGTAAAGTACGTTTTCAAGCTGCCTTAAAAGCAAACCCGGCCACTATTTATATTATGCCTGGTTTTACAGCGAGCAATGAACAAGGCGAACTAACAACACTTGGCCGTAATGGTTCAGATTATTCAGCGGCCATTGCCGCTGCCTGTTTAGAAGCCGATGTTTGCCAAATTTGGACAGACGTTGATGGCGTATATAATGCGGATCCGCGCTATATCAAAAAAGCCACTAAAGTTGATTTTTTATCGTATAAAGAAGCCATGGAGCTTTCTTATTTTGGTGCTAAAGTATTACATCCAAAAACAATTTTACCGTGCGCGAAAGCGGGTGTGCCATGCGAAATTAAAAATACCCATAACCCGCTAGCTGAAGGGTCATTGATCAGTAATGATAATGTGTCATCAGAGTCTGTAAAAGCGCTTTCAAGCTTACAAAATCTTGCAATGCTAACGGTTTCAGGCCCAGGCATGAAAGGTAAAGTGGGTATGGCGTCAAAAGTATTTAATGCGCTTGCTCACGATAACGTGTCAATTGTTTTAATCACCCAGTCGTCATGTGAATTTAGTATTAGCTTTTGTGTGCATGAAACAGATTTATCATTTGCTCTTGCTGCGTTGCAATCAGCCTTTGAACTCGAGTCAAAAGCGGGTTTAATTGAGCCAGTGCAAGTACAGCGTAACCTAGCTATAGTGACTTTAGTTGGTGACAACATGCGTGCGCATCGCGGCTTAGCGGCTAAGTTTTTTTCGTCTTTATCACAAGCACAAGTAAACATTGTTGCCATTGCCCAAGATTCTACAGAAAGTGCTATTTCGGCGGTGATCGACGGCGAGCTGTGTAACGATGCTGTAAAAGTGTGCCATGAAAACTTCTTTACTCATATTCCATCAATCGATGTGTTTTTACTAGGCTGTGGTTTAGTAGGTCAAGAGCTTATTCAGCAATTAGAGCGCCAACAAGCATGGCTTGAAAAGCGTAACATTAAACTTAACTTGTATGGTGTAGCAAACTCCCGTCAATTACACCTTGATAGCGAAGGTATTGCTTTTGATGATTGGCAGCAAAAGTTAGCAGATTCAGAGCAAAGCTTTGATTTAAAACTAGTCGAACAATTTGTTAAACAAAACCATTTAATTAACCCTGTATTGGTTGATTGTAGTTCATCAGATGCGCTTGCCGGGCAATATGTAGACTTTTTAAATGCCGGTTTTCATGTTGTTGCTGCTAATAAGAAAGCCAATACCAGTTCTTATGCTTATTATCAGGAACTTGTTGCAGCAACACATAAAAATAGCCGTAAATTTTTATATGAAACTAACGTTGGTGCTGGTTTGCCGGTACTTGATAACTTGCAATTGCTGTTTAGTGCAGGTGATGAGTTATTAAAATTCAGCGGTATTTTATCAGGTTCACTTTCTTATATGTTTGGTGCTTTACAAGATGGCCTATCATTATCAGAGGCAACACAAAAAGCCAAAGAAAGTGGCTTTACAGAGCCAGATCCTCGTGATGATTTATCAGGTACTGACGTGGCGCGTAAGCTACTAATCATTGCACGTGAATCGGGGTTACCACTTGAGCTTAATGATATCGAAGTGGAGTCAGTATTGCCTGAAGGTTTTGCCGAAGGCGAAAGTATTGATGAGTTTATGGCAAAACTGCCAAGTTTAGATGCCGCTTTTAATGATCGCATTCAAAGCGCAGCTAACGAAGGTAAAGTATTGCGTTATGTTGGCACTATTGAAGATGGTCACTGCAAAGTAGGTATTGAAGCCGTTGATACTAAGCATGCCCTTTATGATATTCGTGACGGCGAAAATGCCCTCGCTATTTTAAGTCAATATTATCAGCCGCGCCCATTCGTTATTCGTGGTTATGGTGCAGGCTCTGAAGTAACAGCGGCAGGTGTGTTTGCTGATATCTTAAAAACATTGTCGCGCTAGGAGAGCATTATGATCGAAGTTTATGCCCCTGCTTCAATTGGTAACTTTTCCGTAGGTTTTGATGCTCTTGGCGCGGCACTTGCGCCTATCGATGGTACATTACTTGGCGATGTAGTTGCAGTAAGTCCTGCGACAACTGACGAATTTACTTGCTCAGGCGACTATGCTCATAAGTTACCGGGTAATGTTAAGGAAAACTTAGCATATCAATGTTTAGTGCATTTTCGCGAACACATAATGCCAAGTATGCCGTGCGTCAAGCTCGAGCTTAAAAAGAATTTACCAATTGGTTCTGGGCTTGGTTCAAGTGCGTGCTCCGTAGTCGCGACTTTTGCTGCCCTTGATAAATTTGCGGGTACAAAACTTAGCCAAGTTGAATTAATTGAATTGATGGCCGATTTTGAAGCTATAGTCAGTGGCGGTCGTCATTACGATAATATCACCCCCTGTTATTTAGGTGGTTTACAACTAACAGGTGATTTAATTCCCAATAAATCAATTAGCTTACCCGTTGATGAAAACTGGTATTACGTTGCTGCCTTTCCAGGGTTTTCACTAAATACCGCTAAAGCACGCTCAGTGTTACCTAAAGAATTAAGCATGCATGCAAGTGTTGAGTTTGCACAGCGCTTATCGGCGTTTAGTAGCTTATTACTGGCTAAGCGTTTTGATGATGCGCTTAGTATCATGAGTGATGAAATAGCTGAACCCTACCGAGCGCCACTTATTCAAGGCTTTAGTGAAGCTAAAGCAACACTGCCAGAACTTGGCGCTGAAATCATTAGCATTTCAGGCGCAGGGCCTACATTATTTGCACTGTGTAAAAGTGTAGATGCGGCCAAGGAATGTGCAGCATGGCTTGAACAAAACTATATTAATGAACAAGGCTTTTGCCATGTTTGTAAGCTTGATAATGCGGGCACACGTCAGTTGTAAAGAGTTAAAGGAAATTAGAACAAATGCAATTACATAATTTAAAAGATGACTCGCAAAAGGTGTCATTTATCGAAGCGGTTAAAACAGGCCTAGGTCGTAATCAAGGGGTGTTTTTCCCTGAATCTTTAGCACCAATGGAAAATATTGATGCGCTATTAGATATGGACTTTGTCACCCGTAGTAGCAAAATACTGTCTCATTTAATTGGGGATGAACTCCCTGCAGACACGGTAGAAAAAATGGTGGAAAGCGCCTTTAACTTCCCGGTTAAGCTGGTAGAAGTTGAAGAGAATATTTATTGTTTAGAGTTATTCCACGG
Source organism: Pseudoalteromonas sp. AOP7-A1-14 (assembly GCF_052376275.1). Classification (NCBI taxonomy): domain Bacteria; kingdom Pseudomonadati; phylum Pseudomonadota; class Gammaproteobacteria; order Alteromonadales; family Pseudoalteromonadaceae; genus Pseudoalteromonas; species Pseudoalteromonas sp. AOP7-A1-14. Next base: position 8,309 of record NZ_JBQSVO010000061.1, read on the forward strand.
GCCAACGCTTGCGTTTAAAGATTTTGGCGGGCGCTTTATGGCTGAGTGTTTAGCTCGGTTTAGTCAAGGCGAAAAAACCACAATTTTAACCGCCACCTCAGGTGATACAGGGGCTGCTGTTGCGCATGCTTTTTATAACAAGCCAAATATTGACGTGGTTATTCTTTACCCTAAAGGCAAAATTTCATTGGCGCAGCAAAAGTTATTTACCACTCTTGGCAATAACATTCATTGCTATGCGGTTGAAGGCAGTTTTGACGATTGTCAAAGTATGGTTAAAAATGCGTTTTTAGATGATGAGGTTCAATCTCGCTTAGGTCTAAATTCAGCAAACTCAATTAATATTAGCCGCTTAGTGGCTCAAGTATGTTATTACTTTGAGGCGATTGCTCAACTACCTAAAGAAAAGCGTGCTAGTGCGCATATTTCAGTACCTAGTGGTAACTTTGGTAATGTTTGTGCTGCGATGATTGGTGCCGTCATTGGCTTACCAGTAGATAAGCTTAGCGCGACAACTAATCAAAACGATACTGTGCCGCGTTTTATCCTTGATAAAAATTGGGCTCCAAATACCACAATTGAATCGTTATCAAATGCTATGGATGTTAGCAAACCTAATAACTGGCCGCGTGTACAAACCATGCTTGATAATAACTGGTTTAGTTATGATGACTTTTATTCAACGAGTGTGGACGAAAGTGAAACGCAAACAGTGATGAAAAAAATTCAACAAACGGGTTATCTTGCTGAGCCACATACGGCAATAGCTTATCAGGGATTAAAAGCTAATTTAGCACCAAATACCGCGGGTGTTTTTTTGGCGACGGCACATCCTGCTAAGTTTAAAGAAAGTGTTGAAGAGATTTTAAATATTGAACTCGAAATGCCTAAACCACTAGCAGATGCCTTAGCTAAACCATGTTTAGCACAAGATATAGCTGATGACTATGATGCACTTCGCTCTGAAATATTAGCTAAGTTAGGCTAAGACTTTAAGAGACGACTTTATTACGATAAAAGCCGGACATTAAATACAATGTTCGGCTTTTTAATAACCCTTAATTAGACGTATGAGCGGCAGTTTAAAGTCTTAAGGCTAAAATAAATGGCCAACAAAAGAGAGCATTACACCGGTAGCGCTCCTGCCGCATTCGTTAAATGTCGATACCCACTAAATTAAAGCCAGCTAATGTGGTAGTTAATAGAGAAAGTGCAAAATGAATTTAATATTAACTTTGAAAATGTAGTAGTGGTTAGGCATTTATATTTTTAATGTTTCTATAAAAAAATATCATTACTAAAACACTGTGAAATAAATTCAATCCCTGTTTAAATATGTTCATCAATACAACATAGGCAAATTGACGTTTTCAGCGTATAATTTGGCCTTCATAAATACCATACACGTTGCCCTAGGAGCCCGCATGTTAGAACGTAGCATGAATATTTCGGATTTCGATCCAGAGTTATTTGAAGCAATCAACAAAGAAACTACTCGCCAAGAAGAACACATTGAGCTTATCGCATCTGAAAACTATTGTAGCCCACGCGTACTTGAAGCACAGGGTTCGCAGCTAACTAATAAATATGCAGAAGGCTACCCAGGTAAACGTTACTACGGTGGTTGTGAGCATGTTGACGTAGTAGAGCAATTAGCCATTGACCGTGCAAACGAACTTTTTGGTTCTGATTATGCAAACGTACAACCGCATGCCGGTTCTCAAGCAAATGCTGCTGTTTTCTTAGCACTTTTAGATGCTGGTGATACAGTATTAGGTATGAGTTTAGCGCATGGCGGTCACTTAACGCATGGTTCACACGTCAGCTTTTCTGGCAAGCTTTACAATGCGATTCAATACGGACTAGACGAAGTAACGGGCGAAATTGATTACGCTCAAGTTGAAGCGCTAGCGCTTGAACATAAACCAAAAATGATTATCGGTGGCTTCTCAGCATACTCTGGGGTTGTTGATTGGGCTAAATTTCGTGAAATTGCAGACAAAGTAGGTGCTTACCTGTTTGTTGATATGGCTCACGTTGCTGGTCTTATTGCGGCGGGTGTATATCCAAACCCGGTACCACATGCACACGTTGTGACTACGACAACTCATAAAACACTTGCAGGCCCTCGTGGCGGTTTAATCATCTCAGGGTGTGGCGACGAAGCTATCTATAAAAAGCTTAACAGTGCGGTTTTCCCTGGTGGCCAAGGTGGTCCTTTATGTCACATTATTGCTGCAAAAGCTGTGGCATTTAAAGAAGCTTTACAGCCTGAGTTTAAAGCTTATCAAACACAAGTTGTTAAAAATGCTCAAGCAATGGTTGCAGTTATGCAAGAACGCGGCTACAAAATCGTCTCTGATAAAACAGAAAACCACTTGTTCTTGCTTGACTTAATTGATAAAGACATTACGGGTAAAGACGCTGATGCAGCATTAGGTAATGCAAATATTACCGTGAACAAGAACTCAGTACCCAATGATCCACGTTCGCCATTTGTTACATCAGGCCTACGTATTGGTTCTCCTGCAATCACTCGTCGTGGTTTTAAAGAAGCTGAATCAAAAGAGCTTGCTGGCTGGATTTGTGACGTACTAGACAGCATCAACGATGAGTCAGTACAAGCACAAGTAAAAGAACAAGTTAAAGCAATCTGTAAAAAATTACCTGTTTACGCTTAATTAAGCAGTAAACAGTAATTTAGATCACAATAGCGTTGTTTTTTGCTATTATAAAGGCCGCTTAAAAGCGGCCTTTTTTGTCGTTAACGGAACTGATACCTATGCATTGCCCATTTTGCACCGCAAATGATACCAAAGTGATTGACTCGCGTTTAGTTGGCGGTGGTCACCAAGTAAGACGCCGTCGTGAATGTAATGAATGCCATGAGCGTTTTACTACCTTTGAAGGCGCTGAACTTGTGATGCCTCGGGTTGTAAAACAAGACGGCAGCCGCGAACCATTTAACGAAGATAAACTCCTCAATGGCCTAACGCGCGCCTTAGAAAAGCGTCCTGTCAGTACCGAGCAAGTAGATGAAGTAGTGAATATCATTAAGTCACAACTACGAGGCACTGGCGAGCGCGAAATTTCTAGTCATTTAGTAGGCGAGTGCATTATGGAAGCACTTAAAAAACTTGATAAGGTTGCCTATGTACGCTTTGCATCTGTGTATCGCTCGTTTGAAGATATTCGTGAGTTTGGTGAAGAAATTGCTCGTTTAGGAGAGTAGTGATGAGTGAGCAAACATTCACTGAGCAAGATACTAACTACATGGCACGCGCTATTGAGCTTGCAAAATTTGGCCGTTTTACTACTACGCCCAATCCAAACGTAGGCTGTGTATTGGTTAAAGATGATATTATTGTCGGCGAAGGTTTTCACCAAGTTGCAGGGCACGGCCACGCAGAAGTCAACGCATTAACAATGGCGGGCAGTAAGGCCAAAGGCGCCACTGCGTATGTAACGCTTGAGCCATGCAGTCATTATGGACGTACTCCGCCATGCGCCGAAGGATTAAAAGCCGCGGACGTTAAAAAGGTGATAGCAGCCATGGTTGACCCTAACCCGCAAGTTGCAGGTAAAGGTTTAGCTATTTTAGAAGATGCGGGAATCGAAGTTGCGTTTGGGTTGTTAGAACAACAAGCAAGGTTGTTAAATCGTGGTTTTTTAAAACGCATGGAACAGGGCCTACCATTTGTCACTTGTAAAATGGCAGCGAGCCTTGATGGCAAAACTGCCCTTAAAAATGGCCAAAGCAAATGGATAACAGGTGCTAAAGCTCGCCAAGATGTGCAGTTGCATCGCGCACAAAGCTGCGCAATTTTAAGTGGTGCAGACACTGTATTAGTTGATGATGCTAAGCTCAATGTTCGGGTAAATGAATTACCAAAAAAATTACCGACAGATTTACCCTTGCGCCAACCGGTTAGAGTTATTATTGATTCACAAAATCGCTTAACGCCAGATTTGGCCCTATTTAGCATTGCAAGCGAAGTGATAATCCTAACTACCCAGCTTGATAAATCAATCCAGTGGCCTCATTTTGTAAGCCATGTACTGGTGCCTGAAAAAAACAATAAAATTGATTTAATTACGGCATTAGTAATTTTAGCCAAACGCCAGTTTAATCATGTTTGGTTGGAAGCGGGAGCCACGCTTGCTGGTAAAATGGCTGAAGAAAACCTTATTGATGAATACATTGTTTATCTTGCACCTAAGTTTTTAGGAAGTGACGCTAAAAGCTTACTAAATTTTAATGAACTGACGAGTATGCAAGATGCGGTAAATTTAACAATGACTGATTGCACTGTGATTGGTGATGATATTCGTATCACTGCAAAGCGTGCTAAAATACCACAACTCCATCTTATAACTAAAGAGTAACCACTATGTTTACTGGGATTATTGAAGCCACGGGCGTCATTAGCGAATTACAAAAAAAGCTAGGTGATTTAGCTATTCGCATTCAAAGTAACGATTTGAAAATGGCTGATGTGAAGATTGGAGACAGCATTGCAACTAATGGTGTGTGCTTAACTGTGGTGACTAAGCATAGTGATGGGTTTAGTGCTGATCTATCGAATGAGACAATTGGTTTAACTGGTTTTGCTAACTATAAACAAGGCCAAAAAGTTAACCTTGAAAAAGCCATGCAACCGGTATCTCGTCTTGGTGGGCATTTAGTTTCAGGTCACGTTGATGGCATCGCGACAATTACGAGTATTACCCCTAATGCCCGCGCAACTGAATATTGGTTAAGTACTAACAGCGAGTTGATGAAATACATTCCTTATAAAGGTTCTGTTTGCGTTGATGGTATTAGCCTGACTGTAAATGCGGTCGAGGAAAACAAATTCAAACTCACCATTGTACCGCATACTAGCGAACAAACGAGTATTGCTGACTTTAAAGTTGGCACTGAGGTTAACCTCGAAGTTGACCAAATAGCCCGTTATTTAGAACGATTGATCAAAGGTGCAGAGCAGCCTGCAAGCTCAGATATATCAATGAGCTTACTCACGCAAGCAGGCTTTATTAAGTAATACCCAAACCAACTCGAGATGCAGAGCTCAGCGTTACACACAGGCTTAATCTCAAAGTGTTACGTTGCAAGAATGGCATGCCCTTTTATGGGATAACAATGATAAGAGTATGCCCTTGTGAAACGCTCGGTGGGTTGGTTTAAAAGCGACGTATACTTCGCTATTGATTTTAGTAATAGAATCACTATTATTTGCAATCAATGCCTTGTCTAAATCGCTTTTAATTCCCACTGAAACTCGCTTCTTGAGTTGGTTTGGGTATATAGACTCCACAAATTAATATGAGTAGGTTATGAATTTACACAGCGCACAAGAAATTATCGATGACATTAAAGCCGGTAAAATGGTTATTTTAATGGACGATGAAGACAGAGAAAATGAAGGCGACTTAATTATTGCCGCTGAGCACATCAGCGCCGAAGCCATTAACTTCATGGCCACTCATGGCCGCGGTTTAATTTGTTTAACCATGACTCAAGCACGTTGTGAACAGCTTGACTTACCCTTAATGGTGAAAAATAATGGTGCGGCTTTCTCAACTAATTTCACGATGTCAATTGAAGCGTCAAAAGGCGTAACAACGGGTATTTCAGCCGCTGATCGCGCGCGTACTGTGCAAGCTGCTATTGGTAAAGGCGCGGTGCCAAGTGATATTGTACAGCCGGGTCATATTTTCCCAATTATGGCGCAACCAGGCGGCGTGTTAACACGCGCAGGGCACACCGAAGCAGGTTGTGATTTAGCGCGCTTAGCAGGGCTTGAAGCCTCATCAGTAATTGTTGAAGTTCTAAATGCCGATGGCACTATGGCGCGTCGCCCTGACTTAGAAATATTTGCCAAAGAGCAAGGTATTAAAATAGGTACCATTGCTGACTTAATTGAATACCGTAACCTAAACGAAACCACTATCGAACGTGTTGCTAAGTGTAAGTTACCCACCGATCACGGCACGTTTGATTTAGTGACCTATAAAGACACTATTGATGGTCAACTTCATTATGCGCTTATTAAAGGTGATATTAGTAAAGAAGATACCACGTTAGTCCGCGTTCACTTACAAAATACTTTTAACGATATTTTACTTTCAGACCGTAATGTCGACAGAAGTTGGGGCTTATCGGATGCCATGGCGTATATCGCTAAAAATAATGGCGCGTTAGTCATATTAGGCAAGCAAGAGCAGACTGAAGATTTAGAAGCGACCGTTAAAGCATTTGCCGCAGAGGATGCCGGTGAAAGTGTCAGCCATGGTAAGTTTAAAGGTACATCTCGTACGGTGGGTGTGGGCTCTCAGATACTGGCAGACTTAGGTATTGAGAAAATGCGCTTAATGAGTCGTCCTAAAAAATACCATGCATTATCGGGCTTTCATTTAGAAGTGGTTGACTACGTAGAGCCACAATAAGCGAGCTAAACTAAGCGCCTGTTTATTCTTCAGGATTAAACAAGTTTTAATTTTCAAAGGCAAACAGGCGCTAGGCTATCTTTTTATTTTTGTGGTATGATGCGCTGCAATTTTTGCGCAATCGCCGAACTTATTTTTTAGGGTTATCAAATGAAAATTATTGAAGGTAATAAATACGCCCCAGGCAAAAAATTTGCCATTGTCATTTCTCGCTTTAATGACTTTATTGGTAGTAGCCTTTTAGCAGGTGCTATTGATGAGTTAAAGCGCACTGGTGGTGTATCTGAAGATGATATTACTGTTATATATGTACCTGGTGCAGTTGAATTACCTTTAGCGGCAAAACGTGTTGCGGCAAAAAAAGAATATGATGCAATCATTGCGTTAGGCGTGGTGATCAGAGGTGGTACGCCACACTTTGATCTTGTAGCAGGTGAGTCAAACAAAGGCCTTGCACAAATATCGCTTGAGTATGATATCCCGGTTGCATTTGGCGTATTAACCACTGAAAGTATTGAACAAGCAATTGAGCGCGCGGGCACCAAAATGGGCAACAAAGGCGGCGAAGCTGCACTTGGTGCGCTTGAAATGGTTAATGTGTTAGATAAAATTTAAGTTTAAGGAATCTCTGTGAAACCAGCAGCAAGACGTAAAGCACGCATCTTAGCACTTCAAGCCGTTTATTCTTGGCAGTTAAGTGGTAATGCTATTGCCGATATTGAACAACAAATGTTGATCGAAAATGACATAACTAAAATAGATGTGGAATATTTTAAAGATTTAGCGCGTGGCGTTGCAGTTAATCATCAGCAACTAGACGAAGTCGTTTCACCACACCTTACTCGTCCATTTGACGAGTTAGATGAAGTTGAACGTGCTATTTTACGTTTAAGCAGCTATGAGCTTAAGTTCCGCGAAGATGTGCCTTATAAAGTTGCTATCAATGAAGGCATTGAGTTGGCTAAAATATTTGGTGCTGAAGACAGCCATAAATTTGTTAACGGTGTACTTGATAAAGCAGTTAAACAACTGCGTAAGTAATTAAACCGTAAGAAGGAGAGCCGGCTTGGGCCGGCTTTTTTGTATATGAAGGAATTTGAATTAATAAACCGCTACTTTAAAGGTCGCGGTATTACTCGTCGTGATGTTGACCTAGGCATCGGTGACGATTGCGCCTTAGTTACCATCCCTGAAAATTGTCAGCTTGCTGTTACTACAGATACCTTAGTGGCAGGTGTGCATTTTTTTGACGATATATCTCCCCGTGCTTTAGGCCACCGCGCACTTGCTGTTAATTTAAGTGACTTAGCTGCAATGGGAGCAGAGCCCACATGGATGTCAGTTGCTTTAACATTGCCAAGTCTTGACGTGCAGTGGCTTGAGGAATTCACTGAAGGCATGCATGAAATTGCCGAGTATTTTAATGTGCAGATTATTGGTGGCGATACCACGCAAGGGCCGCTAGCTATAACTATTTGTGCCAAAGGTACTGTGCCAAAAGGTAAAGCCCTGCATCGTAGTGGCGCCAAAGTCGGCGATTGGGTTTTTGTAACTGGCCCGCTGGGCGACGCAGGCCTTGCGATTGAATCGCGTAAACAAGGATTAAGTATTGCCCCAGAGTATTTGGGCTATCTTAATAAGTGTTTTGACTATCCAACCCCTAAAGTAGCTGCAGGACAAGTTTTACGAGGTTTAGCTTCTTCGGCTATTGATGTATCTGATGGCTTACTGGCAGACCTTGGACATATTTTGGATATGTCACAGGTTAGTGCAACGATTGACGTTGATAAAATTCCGCGCTCGGATGCAATGCAAGCAAGCCTAGATACCGAGCAACAATTACCGTATATTTTAAATTATGGTGATGATTATGAGCTTTTATTTACTGTGCCAGATGATAAAAAAAGTATGCTTGAAATAAAGCTGCGTCAATATGGTGTTGAAGCCAGTTGTATTGGTCAGATTAAAAGTGGTGAAGGGGCAATTGATCTTCGTTACAATAAAAAAAAGCTTGAGTTTAGCTGTGATGGTTTTGAGCATTTTAACGAGGAGACGGTTTGAACAAGTCTGTATTATTTAATTTAAAACGCCCGCATCAATTTTTTGGTTTGGGTTTTGGCCTCGGCTTAGCACCAAAAGCACCGGGTACTTTTGGTACTTTTGCAGCGTTACCTTTTATATTTATTACCATGCATTATCCACTGTGGCTGCAAATTGTTTTTGCTATAGTGATCAGTATTTTTGGTATTTGGGTCTGTGGAAAGACCGCTGATGATTTAGGTGTACATGATCACCCTGCAATTGTATGGGACGAAGTCGCAGGCTTTTACATTACCATGATTGGCGCTGCACTTAGTTGGCAGTCATTATTAGTGGGATTTTTATTATTTCGCTTTTTTGATATCGCTAAACCAGGCCCTATTCGCATATTAGATAAACGAATGCATGGTGGTTTGGGTATTATGGCGGATGATATTGTTGCGGGTATATTTTCGCTGGTTTGTCTGCAAGCCTTACTTAAAGCTGGTTATATACCGTTTTAAATATTTGGCATAATGAGGTGTAAGGTCATGCTACGATTTTTATTAGTTGTGTTTTTGCTGCTGAGTAGCATGCCCAGCATGGCATCGATAACCGATTATGTGGTTAAGCAGTGGAACATGCAAAATGGCCTGCCTTCACAATCACTAAAAAGCGTTGTGCAAGATGAGCAAGGCTACATGTGGCTTGGCACGCAATTTGGCCTGAGCCGTTTTGATGGCAACACCTTTACTAACTTTAACACTAAAAACAGCGCCTTTTTACCGAGTAATGGTATTAATAAGTTACTGGTCGATAGCGAAGGGTATTTATGGGTAGGTACTAAAGAGGGCGTCGTAGTTCTAAACCCTGCCACTATGGCAATAAAAACCTTTAATATTAAAGATCCTGTACGCGATATCATCGAAGATGGTAAGGGTAGTGTTTGGGTTGCAGCTAATGGCTTGTATTTTGTTTCACGAAATCAACTAAAGTTCGACTCTAATCAAGCTGATTTAACCTTCCCCGCGGTTATACACGCAACTAAAATTACTCAGATTGTCGGCTCAGTGAGCCAAATGGCAATATCACCTGAAGGTATTTGGTTGGTTAATGAGCGCTACTTGCTGCGCTTAACTAACTCTTCATCTGACTTTGCTAAACGACGACTAGAGCTGACAGCAAAAGTAACCTTACCTGAGCGCTTAGCGCAAACCATTATCCATGATATGGCGTGGTTAGAAGGTAACTTGTATTTAGCGTCAGAACTGGGTGCTTATTTTCTTGATTTAGATGATGAACTGCGGCCTTTTCCACTTCCTAATGCTAATAGCTCCGCGGTTTATAAATTTATGAGTGACTCCGATGGCGCACTATGGATTTCGACTTATGGACGTTTATTATTTCGCGATAATTCAGGAGATTGGCAATGGGTTGAACCGAGCCAACTAGATCAAAGTATTTGGTTTTCGGATATTTACCGAGACAAACAAAATAATATTTGGCTAGCTAGCTTTAGCGAAGGATTGTGGCTGGCTCACGAAGGGCGTATTGAGCGCCACTCCGCTATATCAAAAATGACTGAATCGGTAATGGCGATTAATGCAGCCCCTGATGGCAAACTGTGGGTCGCTAATCGTAGTGGGGTAGGCTATTTTGACTACGATAAAAACTTTATTAATAAAATACCTAGCAATCAATATGGTCGTACTGCTGTTCATGATTTGCAGTTTGATGGGGATAGGCTCTATATAGCCACCGGGCGTGGAGTATATTTTTATGAAAATAATACTTTGTTCACGGTACCCGGCAGGGCACTACGTGATAACCCGGTATTTGCGATTAGCCGCTCAAGCAAAGGTGGGTTTTGGTTAGGTACCGGGCGAGGTATGTACCGGCTGAGCTACTCAGGGCTAACTCCTTTTGCCTACAATGCCTTCTTGGGTAGTAAGTTTATTACTTACGTGCTTGATAAAGAAAATTTTGGCTTAATTGGTACCAGTAAAGGGGCTTATTACTTTACCGATCGAGGCATTGAAAAAATAGGTGACCAAACCACACTCGAAAGCGCTTATGTGACCAGTATTTTACAGGTTGATGGTATTGGTATATTAATTGGTTCGCTAAATGATGGCTTGTTCTACCGCAGTACGAAAGGCCGGTGGCGCCAGCTTGATGCATCGAATGGTTTACCGTATGGTTCGATTTTTAGTTTAAGCTACGATGATAAACTAAAACGAATTTGGGTAAGCACCATGAATGGGGTGTATCGCATGCCGGTAGACCAGTTTGGTAGCGATATAGACAGTTTAAAAGTAGAACAAGTCATTTCTTCATTTGATCGCAAGCTCGATGGTAAAGCCAGCCAATGTTGCGCTGGTCTTGGTCATGATGCTGTTGCAGATACGGGAAATTCAATTTGGTATCCCAGTTTACAAGGGGTGGTCGAAATTCCTAAAAGCGTCGAGCTGTTTGGACCCAAAGAGCTGCAGCCTAAAGTTGAGAGTATCACCACGAGCTTACGTAAATTTGCCACGGCTGCATTGGGTGACAACCCGAAGTTACAAACTGATGAACGTGATATTACCCTCAAATACACAGCGATTGATTATTACGCGCCAAGTAGCATTGAGTTTAGATATAAGCTCAGTGGGTTAGATAGCGATTGGCGTTATGCCAATACGCGCCGCGAAGCAATTTATACTAATTTACCGCCAGGACCATTTTTGTTTGAATTGGAAGCAAAACGTCAAGGAGATGATTGGAAAAAAGCGCGGCGTACTGAGTACACTTTTGTGGTGCCTAGGCGTTTTGATGAAACAATTTACTTTAGACTGCTGATCAGCGGTAGTTTTATATTACTTTTTTATCTAGTATTTTGGGTATTTAGAGCGCAAGAACGTCGTAAGCAAGTTGCGCTTGAGAGCTTAGTGACTGAACGTACAGGTGAACTACGCCAAGCTAATGATAAACTTAACCAAGTTAATTCTCAGTTAAAGCTTGTGAGCCACTCAGATGAGTTAACAGGGCTTAGAAGTAGACGTTTCTTGTTTGATCAGCTTCCTAAAGATATTGAACACTTTCAGCGTAACTCTCAGTCTTTACAAGCGCAGGGTAAGTCGCTGGTATTATTAGTTATGAATTTTGACGACTTTAGTCGTATCAACGATGCCTATGGCCCGCTTGCAGGTGATAGTTGTTTACAGCAAGTGGCTGCTTTATTAAATAGCCGAACTCAAGGCTCTGATTATGTGGCTCGTTGGAGTGGCGATGAATTCTTACTGCTATTAAGAGACTTTAAACGCAGCGCCATTGATAGTTATGCAGCTGATTTATGTATCGCTGTTGCTGAGCATACTTTTAACTTACCTAATGGTAAAACAACCCATATAACGACTTCAATTGGTTGGTCATTCTATCCGTTACCATTACTGGGCGGTCAAGTCATTGGTTGGGAAGCTTCGGTAAACCTTGCTGATATTGCGCTTCATCAAGTAAAAAAACGCGGTGGTGACGGTGTTGCGAATATTACCTTTGACGTACAACTTGATGCCTTTGAATTTGAGCAAGGTAACAATGTAGATAAGCAGCTAGGAACATTACAAGAAAGTGGCCTTGCAGATGTTAAGGTGTGGATACGCTAAAAATGCCCTTTTATGAATGTTGAGTTCATAAAAGGGCATGGTGAGGTTAAGAGTAAAACTCTTTATTTCAACCAGGTTGGTAAAATAGCCACTGACTCAGGGGCTGTAAATGAATAGCTTACATCGGCGGAAATATCGCCTCCAGGGCTATTAAGTATATTGTCAAAACGCATCACTAAGCTGTTTGATTTTTCTGCAACATACAAGTGGTTACCGCTATACATAATATCAACTGGGTTACCGAGCATAGTTGCTGGGCCACTGATATTAACACTTATGTTCACCAAGCCTGCTGCATTGCCGGCATTATTAACTACATAAATTTTACCATCTGTAGCATCAGTAGCGCTGCCAACATCTGAAATAATCAACGAATCACTTAACGCATCGTAATCAATACCGTGAATATTGGTAGGTGCAATGAGTGCCGCGCCACCAGATGCTGGAGTGATTAGGCGATCTTCCCCTGTGATTGTCGTCATACCAGCCATAAGCTTGCTTTTCACTTCATCAAACACCGCCACTGTGCCATTGGTTAATGCGACAAAGGCACGGTCTGTTTTAACGTCGTAATCAACATCCCAAGGGATAGCATCAGCTGATGGTGTTAGAGTTAATAACGGGCTAGCATCTCCTGTCGTACAGGTTGAAAAGATTAAAATCCCAGGCGTGGCTGCATTGTTTTCAGCAATAAAAATCATGCCGCTGTCTGAAGCAACATCAATCCCTTTAGGTGAAATAAGCCCCGTGGCGGCGCCTGTAATAATGCTGTCTTGACTAGCATTATAAACTTGACCATCTCGATGTAATGCGACTTTATTTGAGATCACAATCCCGCCCATTGCAGTGCTGCTATCATCGAAGGTTGCGTAGCTGTTACCTGCTTTATCAAAGGTGACACTTTCTACGGCAACACTTGCGTTGTAGCTGCCAAGCTCACTAGTGAGAGGGGCACTTAAACGGCTAATTT
>NZ_JBQSVO010000062.1:0-21351 GCF_052376275.1 Pseudoalteromonas sp. AOP7-A1-14
AATTAAGAACAAGCGCTAAGTAAGTACTATGTGTTTATTTATTATTAATTTTTTATCTTAATATTGGCTTAATTAAGTCTTTATATACTATAGCGGTTAATCATATTTAAAGAAGACTTATAGCTATGTTAAGTATTTCTCTCGGACCACTTGTTATTGCGATTTCACAGCTTATTACTTTATTAGGTTTAGGAGTGTTTTGGGGGGGTATTTATTTACAAACTCGTAAGCAGGCGCAACAAAAAATAATATTAGATAATACATTTAAAGCATTTGTAGTGGGGTTTATCACTGCGCGCTTAATGTTTGTGTTGACTATGTGGGATGCCTATCAAGAAAATTGGTGGCAACTTATTAATATAAGCGATGGCGGCTTTATGCCTGCTTATGGTTGGATGGCTGGTGCGCTAGTCTTGGCGTTATATACCAGGGGTAAAAAAGCTGTCATAAAAACCTACTGTATAGCCTCAGTTGTGTCGTTATTTGTCATTATGGTGCCTAGCTTTGCCGCGCTTATTTATAAAGCGGGAGTCGAACTGCCGCAATCACCAGTACATAATATTCAAGGCCAACAAGTTAACTTACAGACATTTAAAGGTAAGCCTGTAGTCATTAACTTTTGGGCGTCGTGGTGCCCTCCATGTCGTAAAGAAATGCCAGTATTACAGGCCGCACAAAAAAATAACCCCGATGTGACGTTTGCCTTTGTTAACCAAGGTGAAGACTTATTTACAGTGCAAAAGTTTATTGATGCTGAACAGCTCGATTTACAAAATGTGTTTTTTGATCAAAGCAGTAATGTTAGTCGTGAGTCGGGTGCTGCAGGGCTGCCAACAACGCTGTTTTATAGTCGTGATGGCAAACTAGTGACCAGTCATATGGGGGAGCTTTCGCAAGCGAGCTTACGTTATTACATTCAAGGTATAAACCAACAATCTGCGCAATAAGGAATATCTATGAAGTTGTTTTTTTTACTCGTGTTTTTATCATTTACTTCGCCTTTAATAGCTGAGCAAAAAACACTCCCCACGCCGCTCAAGCTATTAACAGCGCAGGGGGCTGAAATAGTCAGTGAGTTTGCGGCGCCGGCCAATATGACCGGCTACGTTGCTGACTTTAAAGGGCAAGTCATTACAGTATATTTGACCGATGATGACCAGTATTTGTTTACCGGTTCCATGCTGGATGCCAAGGGTAATAATATAGGCGAGCAAGCGGTAAACGACTATGCTACAGGCCCTAAAGCAGAAAAAGATTGGAAAGTATTAGAAGATAGTCATTGGATCCTCGATGGGTCGCCCTCGGCAAAACGAATTGTTTATACGTTTACTGATCCAAATTGCCCTTATTGCAGAAAGTTTTGGAAAAATGCTCGACCTTGGGTTGACGCTGGTGATGTACAAATACGTCATATTTTAGTGGGGATTTTAAAAGCCGATAGTTTAGGGAAAGCTGGAGCTATTATGAATGCAAGCAATCCTGAAGATGTATTAAGAAAGTTTGAAAATAATAGTTTAGCACGAACGCTACAGCCACTTAAAAATATGCCTGAGCATATAAACACGCAATTAATGAAAAACCATCAAATAATGATGTCGGTTGGTGCAAGGGCAACACCAGCTACTTTTTATCATGATTCGAAAGGTGCTGTAAAAATGCAAATGGGTTTACCGCCGGAGTCATTAATGTCAGAAATCCTCGGACCTTTATAAAATCAACGCTTTGTTTATCTGTTGTAAGTGATGCTTATGCAGAACAACAAGCTCCTGTGAATAAAGATGATGCAGATATAGAAGTAATAGAAGTGCGTGGCATTCGCTCCAGTATGGCTGAAAACTTAGCAGTTAAGCGCTTATCAAGCTCTATTGTTGATGCAATTACCGCAGAGGATATTGGTAAATTCCCAGATAAAAATGTAGCTGATTCACTTGCTCGTGTACCGGGAATCGTTATTAATCGTGATGGTGGTGAGGGCTCGACAGTGAGCATTCGAGGTTTATCGTCAGATCTAACGTATACGCAATTAAACGGTAACTTTATTGCTTCATCTCCGGGTGAGCCCTCACGCTCGTTCGATTACTCTTTACTACCTTCAGCGATGATCTCAAGTGTTGAAGTATTTAAGTCTCCGGAGGCTCGTTTAGATGAGGGGGGGTAGGTGGCACTATTCTAATGCATAGCCGTAAGCCCCTTGATATGGATGCTAATTCGGGTGTATTTAATGTAGAAAGTACTTATGGGGATGTAACCAAAGAGTATGAGCCACAGTTTACCGGTGTTTATTCGTGGAAAAACGACAGTGATACTTTTGGCATGCTGTTTGGCTACACACGCCAAGAACGAACTAATCGTACTTTGACGGGGGATACTGAGAGTAATGTATGGCGCTATACCGGTGAACAGGCCGTTAATACTGGCGGTAATCCAGTTGAAAATAATAATAATTGGGATCCGATCACTGATGCCAACGGACAAAACTATAGTGATGTATGGTTTCTGCAAGTGGTGAGAACCTCTGTAGTGAATGAAGTACGCGAGCGTGAAGGTGTGCAGTTTAGCACCCAATGGCGACCAACAAACCGTATTGAAATAGGCTTAAATTACTTTGGCTTTAGTTTAAATCAGCAGCGCAACACCTCGATTGTTGATATGCCAGAGTGGTCACTTAATCCTGATTTTTTAACTGATGTTACTCTTGATAACACCGGTAATATTGTCACAGGTATGGATTACAATGCGCTTGCCAGTGGCGCTAATAAAGATATGCAATTACCTTGGCTGCGCGGCAGTTATGTTGATGAAGAGTCAACTTCAGATACCTTTGACTTTAACCTTACTTACGAAGGTGATAATTTTACAGCGCGTTTTGTGGTTGATAAAACCAAGGCCAAAGGCGGTCCTAAAGAAAGTTGGGAAGCCGCATATAAAAGTTCAAACGCAGGTGAAGACGGAAGTGTTATAGAAAATGCTCGCAAACAGCGGGTTGGTTAATTTCAGATGATAGAATTTCAATGCAGCTTGATCCAAACATCTTAGATAATCTGTTAAATGGTATTGGTGGCGGGCGTGATGCGGGTTCGTCAAACTCAAGCTTTGTGCGCAGTACGCTTGAAGAAAAATACTATCAATTTAACTGAGTCAGAAGCCGTTACTCGTTTAGGCGATGACACTGATTCACGCTTAATAAGCACCAGCTATTCAGGCAGACGTTATTAAGCGGGGTTTAATTAAAGCTTTTAAACTTAAGCGCGGCCAAGTAATTGTGTTTTTACTGACTGTTTAACAGAATTCATAAGGTGTTATGCTTAATCATTAAATGATATTAATGAGCTTAGTATTTTCTTTTACCCTTGCAATTACCTACCTTAGCAGAGCCTATGTCTAATAACGCTGTTGAAAGTTGCGGTTAGCCAGCAAGCCGATTTTTAAGTTTTATGGGATTAGGCGTGAAAAGGATATTCCAGTGCGCATAATAAAGTATGGGCGACAGAGCGTTAACAGCAAGTGAGTGATAGAAAGCTTGGCTATAAAATGTAGGATTAATAATGAATACACTTTATATAACGGGTGCCGGAGTGAGTGCAGCCAGTGGTATTCCAACCTTTCGTGGAGAAGATGGCTTTTGGACTATTGGCAGTAAAAACTTTACGCCAATGGAAATGGCGACAAGGGCGATGTATAAAAATAACCCACGAGAATTTTTAGCTTGGTATTACCACCGATTTGCTACATACCGTAATCACGGGCCTAACGAGGTACACTATTGGTTAAGCGATAAAAACTTAATTACTCAAAATATCGATGGGCTTGATGGTAAAGCAGGCAATAAAAACTATATTCCAATTCACGGGCGCCTTGACCAAATGACCTCTTTTCATCATCAAGGCGATGACGTAACACCTCAAACGACACCATGGGGTAACATAGATGAAAGCCGTTTACACGATTCATTGCTTGAGCTATTTAAAATCGAAAACCAGCAGGCCGTGCTCAATCACTCGCTAAAACCTTATGTATTGTTATTTGATGAATACTACACCGAGCTTTATCGCATTAGTGAAGCCCAGCAAAGAATGATTGATTCCGACAAAATCGTATTTATCGGCACCTCGTTTAGCGTAAATATCACGCAAATGGCATTGGAAGTGGCTCGTAGTTACGATATCCCGATAGAAATAGTTGATCCAGACCCGACCCATATAATGCATGCAAACGTCAATTATAAAAAAATGACAGCACTTGAGTATGTGCAACAGGCATAAAACCAAATATGTTTAGCATATTTGACTTTATTACCCATATTTATTTTATAGAGGTTTTGAGCTTTGTAACATTAAGGCGAGCTTCTCGCGGATCGGGTGTAAACGTTGCGGTGCCTTCTTTATTGAGTTGTAGAATATAGCTCTCATCGCCTTTAAATGCACGCCAAGAAGGTAACCCTGGGCCATTGGGTGAGCCGTGTTTAATAAAGTTAGTAACGTAACGGTGCATTATTTTGGCCATTTGCTTGTCTTGATCGGTGGTAATATGGCCATATTTAGTGGTGGCTGTATTGAAAAAGTAAGGGATTTCAGAAGCGTGCGCGGCGCCTTGTGCATCAACTGTTTGTGCTACATACCCAAATCGGTAAAGAAATGCGGGCTGTGAGAATTTACTTACTTGTTGAGCAACAAAGCGTGCAGGTTCTTGCATTAAGCTATCTTGGCCTGTTTCATAATTAAGTACATCTAGATCTTTTTTATCGTTGCTATCATAGGCTTGCTTAGCTTGAGCTGCATGGGTGCCAAAACTGTTAAATAGTGCTTCTTTAGTGCTGTAATTCGCAAAACTAATATCGTGGTTTGTGGTACCAACCATCACAGGAACATGACTAAAATTACCTTCATTTAATGCATTTTCGATCGATGAACTAACTAAAGTACCATCTAAAATAGGTCCACCAACATAGGTAGGTGCTTTTCGGTTTGGGGTCATACTGGCTAAATTAAGGCCATCAACAAGCTTATCGGCGCTCAGCATTCGTAGTGCTTTTAATGCTGGTTTATCGTCGCCTTTAATATCGTACTGAGCCGCAAAGTTAAGACCAACTTGCTCTGCTGATAGCGTGTTTTTATCATCACTTTTCAAGGGCAGTTGATTAAATAGTTTACGGCCACCACCAGACATTATAATGGCTTTGTTGAATAGTCCTTGTGCGGCAGGGGTTTGCATCATTGCATGTACAGACTCACCACCGGCAGATTCCCCCATAAGTGTAACTTGCTGTGGATCGCCACCGAACTGGCTGATGTTATCTTTCACCCAATCAAGCGCAGCAATTTGATCCATAAACGCGTAGTTACCAAGCGCATCGTCTGCAAACTTAGAAAGTGCTGGGTGTGCAAAAAAGCCAAAACGACCTAGGCGATAATTAAAACTAACAAATACCACGTCTTGTTTTGCGAAACTTTCACCGCTATATACGTCAGGTGATGAACCTCCATTTACAAAGCCACCGCCATGTATCCACACCACTACAGGGTAAGGTTGTTGACCTTGCTTGGTGGGTTTAAACACATTTAAATATAAACAATCTTCAGTAGGGAGCGTAGTGAGTGGCGCAGCATCGCCAGCAAATGGTTTTTGCATGCAGTCTGGCGCAAATTCAGTCGTATTTTTTACACCTTCCCAATCAACAACAGGCTGCGGCGCTCGCCAGCGATTATCAGCTACAGGCGCAGCAGCAAAAGGAATACCTTTGAAGGAAATTACTTTACCTGAATCAGTACCTTGAATTTTACCGCCGGTTACATCTGCAGTGGTATTTTGTGAAGGCTTAGAACAAGCTTGTAAAATAGAGGCTGTTACAACCAGCGATGAGATAAAAAGCAGAGATTTAAGTGAACGCAATACCATTGTTAAGCCCTGTAAAGGTGGTTGTTTTAGTATAGATAACCTACGGATAGTAGCACTTAGATGAGTATAATAAAAAGTCGCACTGATAAAATATGCATACAATAACGAAATAAACCAACGCAGCTATATAGGGATTATAGCTACGCCGGTTAGGTATTTGGCAAGGTTAATCAACCTTTTATCTTCTGGGCAGAAGTGTGCCAAATTAGGTGTTATACCTAATGAGTATTAACCGTTAAAAGCGTGTACGAATACCTAAGGTAATACGGCGCTCAAATATATTTTGGGTGATCACATGCTCTGACCACTGCGCGTAGATATCTTCCTTTTCTTCAGTTAAGTTGCTTACAGAGGTATAAATACTGGTATTTTCAGCAATGTCGTATCCTGCGTACATATCAAAGTAGAGTGTACTATCGGTCCAAAATGGCACTACACCTTCACCCATTGGTGAGCTTAAACTGTCTAAGCGGTCGCTTCGATAATTGGCAGCAAGGCGTAATTGTAGAGGTCCTTTTTCGTACCACAGCACGGCATTGGCTGATTTTTCAGAGTTATCTTGAATGGGTAAGCTTTTCCCGTATACATCTACGTTGGCGCTGTCACTCGGTGCGTAAGTAAAGTTTAATGACGTACCTAAACCATCAAATGGGGCGGGTAAAAAGTTAAACGCTTGCTGATAAACCACTTCAAAGCCTTTAATATCGCCGCCTTCACCGTTTACCTCCGTGGTGACGGGTACTTCACGGCGAATAACGCCGTCAATATCAGGCAGTCCTTGCATTACAATACCGTTTTCAACAAACGATTCAATATCCATTAAAAAGGCTGAAATACTCAGTAAGCCACTTTCATTAAAGTACCACTCGGCAGATAAGTTGTAATTAGTGGCGCGCCATGGTTCTAAATCAGGGTTACCGTTTTGAGTGCCTTGCACAGCCACTAATAAGTCTGGGCTTACTCCAAGCTCTGCGCCGAGTACATCACCGGCACGAGTACGGCCAACGCTCACACCCCCTGCGAGTTTACCAATGTCTAACGTGGTCATGGTTTTACCGTAACCTGCACGTAAAATAACGTCATCGGTCAGGTTTAAGTTAAAGTTCATTGATGGTAAAAAGTCTGAATAATCACGGGCAAGCCATTTTTCACCGGTTTTTTCACTGGCAGTACATAACGAGCAAGGACGCGCTGAGCCAAGTTGATTTTGTAGTAAATCGAGTTCGGTTTTAATGTATTGCGCACCGACATTAGCGGTGTAACTTAAACTCCCCAATTCGCCAGCAAAGTTTGCTTTAAAATAGGCTGTTTGGGTCTGTTCTTTTACTTGATAAGTACGCGATGGGTTTGCTAAGCGTTTATTGCCCGGATAAATAGCGTTTTGAAATGCCATTGGATCGTCCATTACTTTTGGGTCGATTAAATAAAAGCTTTGTCCTGCACCACCTGGGCCTAAACCATTTACTTGGTGTACCCAACCATCTGGCATGTCACTAAAAAAGCTAGTTTTACCTATGGTTAAGTCGCCGCCTGCAACGCTATTTTCACCATCACCGTTAGTATCACCAAGTGACGCACCAGAGTCTTTCCACATGACATCGGCGGTAATATCACCGGTTGTAAATGGTGCGACTAAAATATAAGTCTCACGTTCTACATCACGTTTTGAAGCACGCAAACCAAAATCAAGATTATGCAAATGGTTGGTATCGAATGCGTAATGACCATCAATACGCGCGACATCAAGCCTGGCTTCTTCTTCAAAGTTATTTTCAGAGTAAGTAGAAACAAGGTTGTACTGGTTTATATCGTTACCAAAATCCTCAGGAAAACCAAGAGTTAGATACTCGCCACCACGAGAAAAATTAACATCAACCGCTTCAGGACCATAGCCATTTGGGTTTACTGGCGTAATACCATCACCATGATTTTTTAGTAAACCATGTTGCTCACCTGAGGTTAAAAAGCCATGGGCTACATTTTCTGTGTGGCTACGCTCGGCTGAGCCATGAATATACCTAAATTCGCCTGATAAAGGACCGTCGCCTTGGTATTCGAAGAAAAAGCTAGCGTTGGTTGATTCTCGTTCGTTAGTTAGGCTTTCAGAATAGGCACTGACACGGCGTACTTCTAAATCGGCATCATTAACGGTGTAAATTTGTCCACCTTGGTCGTTATCAAGACGCGGAATAAAGTTATCTGAATAAGCCCAAATAGCACCTTGAGCATTATCTACCATCACACCTTGTTTGCGGTCGGCATCATCCATCTTTGTATAAAATAAATCGCCAGTAAATATGAGCGAATCAGCTATCTGGTATTGCACAGTGGTGTTTAAGCCTAAGCGATCACGTTCGGTTTCGCGGTCCATCACGCCATAAAAACGTTGGCTGTAAAAGCTGTCGTTTAAGTCGCCATCACCGTTAAAGTCGCGGTCAGTTTCGTTTTGCACTTCTGATGAAGTTAAAATTGTGCCATTACGATAGTTCGCAAGAGTACTTTCATCGTACGCTGCGGTAAAAATAATGCCGAATTTATCATTGTTGTATCCAGCAAATACGATCGCTTTAGGGTCGATTTGTTCTGATAAACTACCGCGTGTGCCCTCACCCGTAAGTGAAAATGTGGTGCCTTCGTCCAGATCAAAAGGGCGGCGGGTTTTTAAATCTAAAGTGCCCGAAATTCCCCCTGCTAATGTATCGGCTTGAGGCGATTTAAGCACATCGATTCCTGACAGTAGCGCTGCTGGGATATCAGTAAAATCGGGCTGTAGCTGCGTAATAGAGCCGGCACTTAAAAATTGTTCGCCATTAAGTAAAGTAGTCACTTGTGGCATACCACGAATATTAATGGTTGAGCCTTCACCGGCGGAGCGGCGAATTTGCACACCGGGAATACGTTGCAGCGTATCGGCAATGGTTACGTCAGGTAATTTACCGATGTCTTCTGCGGTGATTGAGTCCATAACACCAGTGCTAAAGCGCTTATTGTTAATGTCTTGTTTGTTACTGGCTGCAATGCCGCGTACTTCAATGGTTTCAATTTCATCATTTTCGCTTTGTGCTTGATCTGCAGCAAAAGTACTAAAGCTTGAATAGCTACAAATAATTGCAGCGACTGCTTTGGCTGTTAAACTCTTGTTTAGCATAGCTAGGTGACGGTTTTTGGTAGTCATTTTGTTGTTCCTCATCCTGTATTTTTTAAAGGTGATTATTATTGCCTGTTAATTTGTAACGCGTGTTGACTATTTTCCTGTTATTAATTAACATCACTTTCAAACAAAATGCAATAACAATTACATTAACATTTGATAATTTTTTGAGTTTTAATGTAATGTTGCTATCTAAGGTAATGATTTAAAATAAGAGTTTTAGTTATGCAGCAATTAGTGATTAATAACGCCGCGCAAATAAATAGCGTGAATAAAGGTTTAGGCAGCAAGGAAGCGCTAACACTTAGTGGTTGGAATGTAACTAAACAACAAGTTAGCTTACCTTGCGCGTGTATTTATCAAACTCGGTTAGATAACAATATTGCTTGGATGGCAAAATTTGCACAGCAAAGTCACGTTGAGTTTTCGCCCCATGGTAAAACAACCATGGCGCCGGGAATTTTTAAAAAACAACTGAGCGCAGGAGCCTTTGCAATTACCGTAGCAACGGTGCATCAAGCTGTTGTTGCAGCAGAGGCGGGTGCCAAACGTATAATTATGGCTAATCAATTGGTTGGCCTTGCTAACTTGCAATACCTTGCTGATTTATTAGCGCAGTATGAAATCGACTTTTACTGTTTAGTTGATGATATTGATAATGTGGCAGCCATAGGCTCATTTTTTACCGAGCACAACCTAACAGTAAAGCTATTAATTGAATTAGGCGTGCCCGGCGGCCGTTGTGGTGTTGTTGATAGTAAAAAACTACAGCAGCTAGTAACAAAAACAAGTCAATTTTCATCATTAAAGCTTGCCGGTATTGAAGTGTATGAAGGTGTGCTTAGCAATAAAAACGATGTAACTCGGTTTTTAAATTATGCAGTTGAACAGTGCAAAAAACTGATCGAAACGAATGCATTTGATACTGAAAAAGTGATCATAACCGCAGGCGGCTCTGCGTGGTACGATCTAGTATGTGATGCGTTTGCACCAAATAATATGCTCGATAATATGATACCGATAATTCGCCCAGGTTGTTATGTAGCGCATGATCAGGGTATTTATGAAAATGCCCAGCAACAGGTATTAGCGCGTAATCCGCTGGCCTGTAATATTGGCAGCGATTTACAGTCGTGTTTAGAAATTTGGGCTTATGTGCAGTCGGTACCTGAACCCGGACGCGCAATTATTGGTATGGGTAAGCGTGATGTTGCCTTTGATGCCGGGCTGCCAATTCCTAACTTACATATAGATCAACACGGTAAAGTTACTAGCGCAGGCGCTAATTGGAAAGTTGAAAAAATAATGGATCAACACGCTATGCTTAGCTGTGAGCAAAATAGTCCCTTAAAAGTGGGCGATATTATTGCATTTGGTACGTCACACCCTTGCCTGACATTTGATAAATGGCGCTGTATAAACGTAATTGATGATAATTATAACGTTATTGATATTTTTGAGACGTATTTTTAAAACGTATTTCTAAAAAGAGTAATTAAATGGATATAGTTTCGCGAATTAAAGAACGCATCGGGCATTTACGCCAGTCTGAGCAGTTAATTGCACAGCTAATTTTAGCTGATTTACAATACGCGGCCTCAGCAAGTATTGGCGATTTAGCACAGCGCGCTAAAGTTAGTCATGCCTCAATTACCCGTTTAGCTAAAGCGCTGGATTGTGAAAACGTACGAGATATGAAGCTGCAACTGGCGCAGTCGCTGGCGGTTGGCGAGCGCTTTATTAGCGATAACAGCTCGGTGCGTGAGGATATTCCAGCCATTTATAAAGCCATCCACGATATTTTAGATATGAACGCAGGGCTTATAGAGCAGTCACAAGTTGAAGCTGCAGCCCGCTATATTGCAGGCAGCCGACATACGCTTATTTTTGGGGTTGGTGGCGGCAGCTCCGTAGTGGCACAAGAGTGTCATAACCGCTTGTTTCGTTTAGATGTGTTAAGTAATGCTTATAGTGACCCAGTTATGATGCGAATGACCGCTGCTAGTGTCGATATAAGTGATGTAGTGGTGGTGTTATCGCTTACTGGCTTACCAGGCGATTTAATCGATGCGGCTAATATAGCTAAAGATTATGGTGCTAAAATTGTTGCTATTTGCCCAGACAGCGTACTTGCAGATGCCGCAACGATACATTTACCTATTAAAACCAACGAGTCAGATTACATTTTTACACCAAGCACCGCACGTTACGCAATGCTTGCGGCTGTTGATGTACTTGCCAGTGAAGTGGCAATTTTAACGCAGAAAAAATCCCGTGAAAAACTACGCCGCATTAAACATGAGTTAGACGAATATCGTCAAGGACCTGATCGCGCGCCATTAGGAGATTAACTATGCAGCATGATATTTCGCAGCAGGTAGATACCATTATCTATCAAGCTAAAATGTTTGATGGGTTAGGCAATGAGCCACAGCTAATAGATGTGGCGATTGTCGGTGAACGTATTGTTGCCATAGGCGAATTATCTGCATTACAAGCAACGCATGAAGTAATGGCCGCAGGGCTATGTTTAGCGCCGGGGTTTATTGATGTACATACCCATGATGATCTCGAGGTATTACGTAACCCGGATATGGCAGCAAAAATTACGCAGGGTGTCACTACGGTGATCACGGGTAATTGTGGAATTAGTGCCGCACCTGCCAAATTAACCTCAAAAGCGCCTGATCCGATGAACTTGTTAGGTGAAAAAAGCGAGTTTACCTTCACTAACATGGCCAATTATATTAATGCCTTTAATAAGCAAAAGGCGAATGTAAACGTGGCAGCTTTAGTTGGGCACACCACGCTTCGTAACAACGTGATGAATGATTTATTACGCGGCGCAAGCGATGATGAAATTGCCTTAATGCAACAACAACTAAATGAAGCGATTAGCCAAGGAGCTTTGGGACTTAGTACTGGGCTTGCCTATCGCAATGCACATTGTGCGCCCGAGCAAGAAATACAGGCATTCGGCCCTACTTTGAAAAAGCACGATGCGCTTTACACTACTCATTTACGCACCGAATTTGATGCTGTACTTGAAGCTATGGATGAAGCCTTTGCGATGGAAAAAAACTTTGCCATTAAAGTAATTATTTCGCATTTAAAGTGCGCAGGTAAAAATAACTGGGGTCGCGCGCCTGAGTTACTCGCCAAATTTGCCGAGCAAGGTGAAGACTCAAAATGTAGCTGCGATGCTTACCCTTATGCTGCAAGTTCTAGCACCTTAGATTTAAACCAAGTAACGGCTGATTTTGAAATATTTATAACCTGGTCAGACGCTCACCCAGAAATGGCAGAACGGACATTGCAGGATATCGCCAAGCAATGGCAATTGCCATTACTTGAGGCGGCTAAAAAGTTGTTACCCGCCGGGGCTGTTTATCATGGTTTAAATGAGCAAGACGTAAAAACGATTTTAGCCTTTGATAAAACTATGATTGGCTCTGACGGTTTACCGTGCGACCCGCATCCGCATCCACGTTTATGGGGCTCATTCCCGCGAGTGCTGGGTCATTATAGCCGCGAGCACAGTACTTTCTCTCTTGCTACGGCCATTCATAAAATGACTGGTTTAAGTGCTGCCAATTACCGCTTGGTTGATCGCGGGGTGATCAAAGTCGGTAATTTTGCTGATTTGGTGCTATTTGATGCCGATGAAATTATTGATAACGCTACATTTTTAGATCCAGCCTTACCCGCCTCAGGTATTCACCGAGTGTGGACTAACGGCCAAGCTACATTAATAAATAAACAGATATTACCTGCACACTCGGGGAAATTTTTAACCTCACTTGGAGTAAATACAAATGATTAAACGAATTGGAACTGAAGGTGGTAAAGGCACCGGTGGTCAACACTTACCGTTTGCTCGCGCAATCGAAGCGGGTGGCTGGTTAATGGTGTCAGGGCAAACGCCAATGAAAGACGGTGAAGTAGTTGAAGGTGGTATTATTGAACAGTCTCGTTTAGCCATTCAAAACTGTATCGATATTATGGATGAAGCGGGTTATGGCCTTGAGCATGTAGCACATGTGAAAGTAATTTTGACCGATGCGCGTTATTTTCAATCGTTCAATAAAGTGTTTAAAGAGTTTTTTGGCGCTCATCCACCAGCACGCATTTGCGCTGTGGCAGATTTGGTGGTCGATTGTAAAGTTGAAGTTGATGTGACTTGTTATAAGGCACCTTAATTTTAGTTTTGGTTGGCTAAATTCCTTTATTTTTAAGGTGGTTAGCCACACCGTTAAGCAGTAAAATAATGGAAATAAGCAGTACAAACTGCGTAGTAGAAATAAGCAATACAAGTAAGCAATACAATAAAATAAAACACTATTCATCAACAGAATAATAACTAACACCAATCTCGTAATTAAATAATATGTATAAAGCGTTGCGTGGATTGGTGTAACAGGATGTCTTATGAAGTGGCAATTATTAATGG
Source organism: Pseudoalteromonas sp. AOP7-A1-14 (assembly GCF_052376275.1). Taxonomy (NCBI): domain Bacteria; kingdom Pseudomonadati; phylum Pseudomonadota; class Gammaproteobacteria; order Alteromonadales; family Pseudoalteromonadaceae; genus Pseudoalteromonas; species Pseudoalteromonas sp. AOP7-A1-14. Next base: position 13,497 of record NZ_JBQSVO010000062.1, read on the forward strand.
CCTTTTTAGGCTACTTAGGATTTATGATTTGGTTTGGCTGGTGGGTTAGCCGAAACTCTAAAGGCGGTGATGACTTTTTACTGGGCGGACGTAACTTACCGTTTTTGCTTACGTTAGGAACTACGGTTGCCACTATGGTTGGCACCGGTTCATCCATGGGCGCTGTAGGTTTTGCCTACCTTAATGGCTGGGCTGGTATGATATATGGCCTTGGTGGTGCTGCGGGTATTCTACTGCTGGCTAAAATATTTGCCCCCGTACGTGAACACCAATTCATGACGATGAGTGAAGAAGTCTCTTATTATGTAGGGGCGCATCCGCTGGTTAAAAATACCATAGCGGTGTTTATTTTTATCGCCAGTATTGGTTGGCTAGGCGCACATATATTAGGCGGCGGCATGTATTTAGCGTGGCTAACGGGGCTGTCCCCCTTTAGCGCCAAACTTATTATTGCATTGGGTTTTAGTGTTTATGTCGTTATTGGTGGTTATGTGGCGGTAGTGTGGACCGATTCGATTCAAGCAATTGTATTGTTTGTTGGCTTTTTCTTAATGGCCGGTGTCGCGCTTTATGAAGTCGGTGGTTTAAGCGACATGGCTAGTGCTCAGCCTGTTCTTAACCAAAGCTTTTTATCGCTCGATAAAATAGGCGCTGTACATGGTTTATCGCTGTTTTTTGCGGTGCTCGTTGGGGTGTTAGTTGCGCCTTCATTTCGCCAGCGTATTTACTCAGGCAAACATGTTAAAAGCATTCGACAGTCGTTTTATTTATCCGGTGGTTTGTATTTAATATTTGCTATTGTGCCTGCCATTATTGGCATGGCCGCTTATGTACTGAACCCAAACCTAGACAACAGCGCTTTTTCATTTCCTTATATGGCGTTTGAGCTACTGCCTTTTGGCTTAGCTGCGTTAGTTATTGTTGCAGGGCTGTCTGCCACTATTTCAAGTGCCAGCTCTGATGCCATTGCAGCAGTGAGCGTGCTTATTCGTGATATTTATAGCTTGGTATTTAAGCGAATGCCCCATGCAAATGAAGTGGTTAGGCTTTCTCAGATCGGCTTAGTTATGACGATTGGCATTGCTTTATTACTTGCGTTGATGACCGATGACGTCATTGGTTATATCACCAATATGATTGCTACTTTGATGTCGGGTTTATGTGTATGCGTCATACTCGGTCACTTTTGGCCGCGCTTTAATTGGCAAGGAGCGATTACGGCACTCGTGGTGTCGTTGTGTGTGTCGTTGGCTATTATTCTTATCCCAACGTGGCAGGCGTTTTGGAGCAACCCGGTTATCCCGGCTATTTTAGCCTCAGGCCTTATGGCTGTTATGGTTACTTTAGTTAGCCCCGCACAGGCGTGTAGCTCAGCCGAAGCGTTAGCTATTTTAAAAGCCCAGCGCGAGGAAATGCAGCATGATTAACACTATTTATTCTGGTGGCACGAAGCATTTATTATCGTCGATTTTAAAGGATTGTTATATGAAAAAGTTTACTCATTTTCTGTGGGCATGTTTACTAAGTTGTAGTTTTGCTAGCACCTCTCAAGCCGAGCCCGTATTAATGCCGATGCCTGTAAAAGTAGAGGCGTTAGCTGGAGTAACAACCCTTCATTCATCTCTGCAGGTTTTTATACCTAAAGCGCAGCAACCACTATTACAGCCACTGTTTAAAAATACATTATTTGCAGAGCAATTTAAGCAGTTACAGTTTACGACGGAATCGGCGGCGCAATTACATATCAATATTGCAGAGGCGGTGAGTGAATTACCTTATTTAAATATGGATGAAAGCTATACGCTAACCATTAAAAATAACACCGTTAATTTAAGCAGCGCTAACCAATACGGCATGCTCACAGGGCTGGCAACGCTATCGCAGTTATTATTTAGTGCTCAGCAACCGTTACAGCTGAGTAATGTAACGATTACTGATACGCCTACTTACCCGTGGCGTGGTTTATTATTTGATGGCGTACGCCATTTTTTACCGATTGCAGATGTTAAACGCACATTACGTGGCTTAGCATCCGCAAAGTTTAATGTGTTTCACTGGCACTTAACTGACGATCAAGGTTGGCGAATTGAGTTAAATAGTTACCCTAAATTACATCAGCAGGTATCTGATGGGCTTTATTATACAAAAGTTCAAATTAAAGACGTAGTACAGTATGCGGCTAAACTAGGTATTAGAGTCGTGCCAGAGTTCGATGTGCCAGGTCATGCAAGCTCCATTGTGCTTGCTTACCCTGAACTGGGTAGCGGTACAAAACTCACGCAAATGGAGCGTCGCTGGGGAGTATTTAAACCGTTACTCGACCCGAGTAATCCAAAGGTATATAAATTTATTGAAGAAGTTGTCGCAGAGCTTGCTGGTTTATTTCCTGATCCGTATTTACACATTGGCGGTGATGAAATTGATGATACTGATTGGCAAAAAAATAGCAATATACAGGCTTACATGCAGGACAAAAACCTGGCAGACAGTCACGCCTTACACGCCTATTTTAATCAAGAAGTGGCTAAAATTTTAGCTAAATATAACAAGCAAATGATTGGTTGGGATGAAGTACTACACCCAAGTTTACCGAAAAACACCTTAGTGCAGTCATGGCGTGGTCATCATTCACTGGCGCAAATTCGTGAGCAAGGATACAACGGTTTACTGTCAAGCGGCTTTTATATTGACCAACCACATTGGACAAGTTATCACTATCGCAATCACCCAGAGCCGTTAGTTAAAAAGCCTGTAACTGCCAGTGCATTATTAGGCAGTGTTAACTTTACACTCACGCGACTAAAAGGCAGAGCTGTTACCGGGCAAGTAGATTTATTTAAAACACCAAAAAATAACTTACAAGCGCGTATTGAAATAAAAGGTAAAGGGCAGTTTATTAGCCAACATGTACAACAAGAAGGTGATGTATATCAGGTTAAACTCGATACTTGGATGGGCGCAACCTTACTTTCATTTGAATTACAAAAAACCACCAATATAGATGCGATGATTGGTAACACCCCGTACCAATTTACTGCGTTTGAAAACTCAAAGAGCACCTTAACGCAGTTAAATAAGCAGATAACTGAGCAACAACAACGCGTACTTAAAGGTAAAGTACTGGGCGGTGAAGCCACAGCATGGGCTGAAATGATCACAACCGATAATATTGATACCCGTTTATGGCCAAGGCTTTATGCGATTGGCGAGCGTTTTTGGTCAGCGCGAACCGTTACTGATGAACAAAGCATGTATAAACGCTTAGCAGTAATAGACCGTTACAGTGATGAAGTTGTTGGATTATTACATCAGCAGCAACTTTTGACTCACTTAAAAAGTGTGATTAAGGCACAGCCTCACGCATCAAAAAATGATTTAACGGCATTGTTAACATTTAGCCAATTAATTGAGCCTGCTCATTATTATACTGCGCATCATTTAGCGTTTTTACGTGATGAGTATCATCAAAAAGTGCCGTTGGATGAATTATTATATGTGTTACCTGTCGAAAGCTTAGCGCTTAAAGAATTCGATTATAAGGTTGATGACTACAATCGTCAGTGTGATGAGCAATTACTTGCGCCTTTACAAAATCAGCTTGTGGTTTGGCAACAATTACTCGAAAGTAAGCAACCGCTCTTTATGAACTTACCCCAGTGGCAAGCAAGTTATTTAGCGATACTTGATGCGCTTCATAACAAAAAAGAGTTGGCTAAGCAGCCGAGTGTAAATAATGACAATGGCACGATTACTCAGGTTATTGCCTCTATTAATGATCTAAAAAGAGCGCAGCAGTCTTGCCGCGCTCAATAGTAATAACTAAGTTTAGATGCTAATTAGTTGGCATTAAAAATAACTCGCGCACGTTGCAGCGCGGGTTTGCTTCAATAGCAAATAAAACGGCTTCAGCGACATCGTCAGGGTCTAGCTTATCGGGCTTTGCTTCATCAAAAAAGGGTGTGTTAACCATACCTGGAGCAATGGTAGTACAGCGCCCTTGCCATTCTTTCATTTCTTCAGCAAGGTTTTGCCCAAAACCATAAGTAAACCACTTAGTTGCTCCGTATATAGAACCTTTTAACGGAGTTCGCCCTGCAGCTGAACTGGTTAAAATAAAGTGCCCGATGGTTTTTCTAAGGTGCGGTAAGGTAAGTTTTGCAGTCCAAAGTAATGCATTGATGTTTATATCAATCATTTTTTGCCACTCGGCTGGATCGCCTTGCTCTGTGCCTGGCGTGTTTACACCCATACCAGCATTAGCAAATGCAACATCAAGGCGGCCAAAGTGCTTAACGCCTTTTTTTACAACGACTTCAAGGGCAGAATAGTCAGTTGCATCACAAGCGACGGCAAAAGTGTTATCGATACCTAGCTCTTTAACCAGTTCATTGAGTTTGTTTTCACTACGCGCAGTTATAATAACTTTGTGGCCATTTTCAACCAGTTTTTTTGCGGTTGCTTCACCAATGCCGCTTGATGCTCCGGTGATTAGAATGACTTTTTGTTTTTCCATTACATGACCTCTCAACTAGCTTAAAACTAACGTATTATAGTGTGCCCACAGTATATCGCAAAAAAGCTTAACTTTAATTGAATTGAGGAAAAGGTGTACAGCCCTAAAAGACAGGGCTGTACCGAAAATTATAAGCTAATTTATAGCTGAAATGGATATACTGAGCCCAAGTCAAGTAGTTGGGTTAATTCATCCAGTGCTTGGTAGCTTTCGGTGAGTAAATTAGGATCGGCAAAGTCATCACTACTTAACGCGTCGCGATAATACTTATTTGCCCATGTAGTGAGTTGCTGATACTTTACTTCGCTAAAGCGTACTTGTGGGTTAACCGCAGCAAGTTCTTGCTCTGTTAATGCAACGCGCAACCTTAAACATGCGGGGCCGCCGCCATTTTGCATACTTTGGCGCAAGTCGAAAAAACGTACTTGATTTATCGGGTTATCTCCACGAACAAGTTCGTTTATATAACTGTTAACCGCTGAATTTCGTTGGCATTCCTCAGGTGCAACTAATAGCATTTTACCACTAGGGAGGGTAACAAGTTGGCTATTAAACAAGTAACTACTAACAGCGTCGTTCACGCTGACCTTGTCAGTGGGTACTTCAATAATGTGCAGTTGTTTTTCACCTAAATAGGCGCTTCTAATCTTGTTTAAGGCGTCAGCTTGATTTAAAAATGCTTGCTCATGACACAATAAAACATTGGCATTAGCGACTGCAATCACATCGTTATGAAATACCCCTTGGTCAATTACATCAGGATTTTGTTGAATAAACAGCTGGTTCGTAGGTTTTAGTTGATGCAAGCGAGCAATCGCTTGTGAGGCTTCGAGGGTTTGCCTTGCTGGGAAAACACTTGGCTTTGGTAATGTGCTGTTAAAACTACTTGCCCCAAATACAAAGATTTCTAAGCCATTGTCGCCGTGATTATCACCAAGACGATTATGATTCGCTGCACCTTCGTCACCAAAAAAACCTTGCTCTGGCAAATGTGGATGATGACTAAAGTGATCATTATTATTAAACATCGATGCCAAAATGGCACTAGTGGTGCTTGGCTCTAACGAGCGGTGAAACTTATTATTTAAGTTAGCTGCGGTAAAATGTACTTTATTATCAAGGGTGTCTATTGATGGTGACACGGTACCAGCGTTTGCTGTCCACATAGCTGATGCTGAATAACAGGCACGTACTAGTACAGGGTCTACTTTAAACGCTTTGTTAATTATTTGGCTATCTGTGCCGCTAAAACCAAGACGCTTTAATATGTTGATATCAGGTCGGGCATGAGGAGCAAAAATACCTTGTTCGAGACCAAGCTCATGCATGGCTTTCATTTTTTCAAGGCCTTGCAATACGGCTTCTCGAGGGTTCGAATGGGTTGAGGCATGATTTAGTGAGGCAACGTTCCCATAAGATAAACCAGCGTAGTTATGAGTAGGTCCAACTAAACCATCAAAATTCATTTCAACTGACTGCATAGGTATTCCAAGAAGTTTAATGTTTTTTCACCATACAGAAAATTATTAAATGAAGCCAGTTAACTCCATCTCAATATTGTGTCGGTTTTGTTGCAAATGGTGACCTCCCCATCTTAACGTGGCTTGGATATGATTGTTACGTTTTAGTACAGCACATTATAAATAGTGCGTTTGGGAATTGTGTATTGTTCAGCGGCTTCACTAATCCTAGTGGATGGACCTATATTTTGTTCATCACTTTGGTTAAGTTTTATTATTTATTAACAAACCTACGCTCTTGCTCTGAGGTTGTATGTGAATCGTTTGCGTGGTGCACATGCCAAACACTAATGTCTAAGCGCCATAATAAATATAAAGTATGATAAAAGTTATACATTGAAAATCTTCCCTGTCGATGAGGTTGGTAATGTAATACCCAAGTTTAGATACTGTCTATTGTTTATCTAAGGAAGAATTATGCCAGTCTGATAAGTTATTTTTATTACAATAAAATCAGCTGCTTGATTTTTTATTTATACATCAAATTAAATATAAGCACTAATTTAGTGAAAAAGTTCAGTTTTGTGCACACTGATGGCGCACAAACTTATTGTACTTGCTCCACCAGTAAGGGGAATTAAAACCCTTCCAGCACGAGCTTGCCGCGTGCTTGATGGGATTCTAATATTGCGTGAGCATGACTTAGATTTTCAATATTAATTTTACCAAGGTGCTGGCCAAGGGTCGTTTTAATAGTACCGTTATCGACAAGCTTTGCCAGCTCGTTAAGTAATTGGTGCTGGGCAATCATATCGTCTGTTTGAAACATTGAACGAGTGTACATAAACTCCCAGTGCAGCGAGATACTTTTACGTTTGAGTTTTAAAATATCAAAACTTGCAGGGTCGTCAATGAGTGCCAGTTTACCTTGTGGTTTTATAACCTCAACAATGCTATCTAAATGTTGTTCAGTGTGAGTGAGGCTTATTACATAATCAAACTGGTTAAGGTTTTGGGACTGACGTTGTTCGTTTAAACACTTAGAATGATCAAGCACATGCTCTATGCCTAGATCGTTTAGCCAAGTAACACTCTCAGTGCGTGATGCAGTACCTACAACGGTTAAGTCTGTTAATTTTTTTGCAAGTTGTACTAAAATAGAACCAACGCCGCCTGCTGCACCCACCACTAATAGCGACGCGGGTTTAGCATCTTTATCGTGGGGTATTTGCAAACGGTCAAATAGTAATTCCCATGCAGTAATACTAGTTAATGGTAGTGCAGCAGCCTCAGCGTCGTTTAATGAAGTAGGAGCTTTACCTACGATTCGTTCGTCAACAAGCTGAAACTCTGCATTACTGCCTGAGCGAGTCAGGTCGCCGGCGTAATAAACGCGGTCACCTACTTTAAATAAACTTACTGTATCGCCAACGGCTGTAACAATCCCGACAGCGTCCCAACCAATTACTTTATAACCGTTTTTAGGGCTGACATTTGCCCGAATCTTAGCATCGACAGGGTTGACTGAAATGGCTTTGACTTTGACCAATAAATCATGGCCCTGTGCGTTTGGCATAGGAAGCTCAATTTCTTGAAAAGAATCGTCAGTTAAGCTTTTTGTTGCTTGCGTATAACCAAATGCTTTCATGTCTCACCCCGGTAAATCATCTATGTATCGCAATACTATAGCGTATATTTGATTATAAAAAGCGCCTGTTCAATCATTTTTTGGCTGATATTAGGACAGGTGTGAATAATTAAAAAATCACATATGTTTTTTCATATATAAACTTTAAAATATACGATTTACCATATATAGTGTTGTTGTCTAATACTAAGGTGATGTTATGAATTATTTAGATCCTATTCAATTTTTTAAATC
>NZ_JBQSVO010000063.1:0-21245 GCF_052376275.1 Pseudoalteromonas sp. AOP7-A1-14
GCAGTTTTTGAAATAAGTCATCAGCATCAGCGCCTTCACCGACCCCGCGGAAAAAAAAGCTTTTCAATGTATCTTGGTTGGCAATAAAACATTTTACGAGTGGTTTATTTTGTTGCCTCTGTTCATTTGTTAGTGATGGCGATATCTGTGTTTGCGGCATTGTTTTTATCGTTATCTATAACATTTTGTTTTTTCAATAGACGCTCATTCTAGAGTATAGGTGACACCTTTTTATGATGTTTTGATTACATTTTTATGATGCTGGTGTCGTAAAACCGACACAAAAACTTCATCGAATAAAAACGTCCCCTATTAATTTTAAGCTGCGTCATTAGAAGCGAAATCAATTTAAAGTCGTAATATCTACAACAGGAAGAGCATGATGACTAAGCGAGTTTTTACATTATCACCTTTAGCACTAGCGTTAAGCGTACTGTTCGTCGTACCTGCATATGCACAAGACAATGAAAATAAAGAACAAGCGATGGAGCAAATCGTCGTAACGGGTAGTTACATTAAGAGTTTAGAAAAAGCGATAGATTTAAAACGCGAAAACATAGGTTTTTCAGATTCGATAGTGGCGTCAGATATTGCTGATTTCCCCGAGCAAAATTTAGCTGAAGCACTACAACGTATGCCCGGTGTAACTATTGAGCGCAATAAGGGATTAGGTCAAAAGGTTAATGTACGTAGCTTACCGAGCGAATTTACATTTGTATCAATAAACAACTTAGCAACGGCGTCAGGCAGCGGTGGTCGTGATGTTGAGTTTGATATGTTTGCTTCTGAAATTATTCAAAGTGTTACTGTAAAAAAATCACCCACAGCTGCAGATGAAGAAGGGGGGATTGCAGGCTCTGTAGCAATTACCACCGCGCGACCATTTGATTACGAAGGACGCAAAATGGTTGCCTCCTTTGAAGGTGCTTACAATGAGATCTCTGAACAAACAGATCCTAAGTTTGCATTTTTAGCCAGTGATACGTTTGGTGATTGGGGGGCTCTTGCTTCGATAGCTTACTCAGAGCGAACAAACCGAACTGATAGTAACTCAGGAATAGATTTTCGGCCGCTTTCACGCTGGTTAGAAAAGTCAGGCTCATCACAGTGGCAGGCAGACCAAGCCGCTGATGTACTAGAGCGAGATACGGGAATTACGATTAATGATCGCCTAGACAGCGATGAAACCAGCCGAGTGGTATTTTTAAATAAAGTAGGCGATCGCTCTTACTTAACGGAGCAAGAAAAATGGGGTGCAACGCTTTCATTACAATATAAACCGAGCAGTGAATTTAGTTTAACTTTTGATGGGTTACTAGGTAGTTTTGATGATCATGAAGATGAGTACGATGCTGCTGCCTATGCGGCTTCAAGTGTTAGTTCTTTAGAGCGTGTTAATCAATACGATAGTTCAACCTTGAGTGATTATGGTATTACTGTTTTGACCGATGTTGACTATGCAGCGACTCAGCATGAGTTTTTAAGTAAAGAAAATAGCAGTGATACAGACTACCAACAATTTAGCATTGCTATGGATTGGATCGTTGGCCAGTGGGATATTAATGGCTTATTTGGCTACAGTGGTGCAGATAAATCAATTGAGTCTACAAACTTAAAACACACAGCTTATCGTGCAACACGTTCACGTTATACAAGTACCGGCGCAGAGACTATCCCAAGTGACAGCGCAGATACCTTTGATATGTATAACTCACCTGAAGCTTATTTATTTGATTACAACGAAGTGAATCGTGAGGCTATCTCAGATGATAAATATGCTGCGCAATTAGACTTTACTCGCCAGTTAAATTTAGCGTTTTTCCCTGCATTATCTAAGGTGCAATTTGGTGCGCGATATACTGATAAATCAAAAGAACGTAATTATGGGTCTAATCGTGTGACAGGCCCATCAGCAGGTGATACTTCTTGGGTTGGCACGCGTACCTTAGCTGATAGTGAACTGACTAATATTACAGATCTTGTAAATGGTGGTGAGTATTTATCTGAAGTGCCATCTAAGCAAGGTTGGAGTCAGATTTCAAATAGTTATGCCCGCGATCAACTTAGGTACGAAGGCTTTGGAGTCGACTTTGAAGAAGATCAGTACTATCAAGTAGAAGAGAAAACAACAGCAATTTACGCAATGGCTGACTTTGTTTTTGATATTGGTGATATGCCGGCAACGCTTAATACAGGCGTGCGCTATATTGATACCGATGTAAACTCATCAGGTTATCATCAGGTTCAAAATGATGATGGTTCGACAAACTACACCTCAGAGCCTGTATCAAAAAATGGTCATTACACCGATTTACTGCCAAGTATTAACTTTACCCTTGAGCTTAATGATGACCTAATTCTTCGTACAGCGGCTTCTGAAACACTAATGCGTCCTGCTCTTACTGACATTGCGTATAAGCGTACTGTCAGTTTGAGTGAATTTAAATATCGTGATGGAAACCCCGATCTTCAACCAACTTATGCCGACCAGTGGGAAGTAGGGCTAGAGTGGTATTTAGAAGAAGGGGGGATACTTGCTGTTTCATACTTTGAAAAAGAAATAGAAGGTGTTGTTCGCGAATCTCTCACCGGTGTAGTTGAGGGGGTGACTAAATACAATGATAACGGAACTGTTGATGGTGTATATGACTTTGATGTTTATCAAAAAGTGAATGCTGAGGGGGCGTATGATGTAAGTGGCGTTGAGTTTGTCGCACAAATCCCATTTGTACGCTTTCACAATTTACTAGATGGCTTTGGTATAAACGCAAACTACACGACACTTGATAACTCGTTAACGGGCTCATCTGATTTAGGTATTCCAACACCACCTGAAGGCCTAGCTGATGAAACCTTTAATCTGACTTTCTATTATGAAAATGAGAGTTTTGATGCGCGTATTTCGTATAACTATAAAGACAAGTATGTAGAGTATATTGAGCTTGATATGTACCCAGTTTATCGTGATGCGTATGGCCAAACAGATGTTTCATTAGGCTACAACATCAATAACTCTATGAAAGTAACGCTTGAAGGTATTAATATCACTGACGAAGAAACCAAAGGTTATACACTTGATCCAGCTTTTCCGACTATGTATGAGTTCTCTGGCCGACGTGTATCGCTAGGCTTTCGAGCTATTTTTTAATTACATAACTTTAAGTTGCTGGGAGCAGTATGCTCCCAGCTTTTTCGTTTTTAATGCAATTGCAGGGCATTTTTTATGAAGTTATTTTTATCTTTGATACTTTGCTTCACGACAGCATTACATGCTACTTCACTAAGTAATACTCAGATAGCCTTTGTGCCGGATATTCACTTTCATGATATTTATGGTGACTTTTCAGCTGAAGGGTTCGAAGGCATTGAATTGGGTAAAGGAAATAAGCCTGTGAGTATTCGCAGTATGCAAGCGCAGATTCACTCAACTCGTTTATTTAATGAAAATTACTTTGCACTTATTGCCACACTAGATGATATTGCCGCTAAGGGGGTAAAGCTAGTCGCACTACCGGGGGATTTTACTGATGACGGTCAACCAATACATTTACAGGGCTTAAAAGCTATTCTTGATGATTACGAAAAAAATCATGGCATGCGTTTTTTTGCTATTCCTGGTAATCATGACCCAGTTACACCCTTTAAAAGCCCAGGCGGCAAAGCTGATTTTTTAGGACCTGATGCAAAACATCTTGCTATTTACTCAACCGATCACCCTCGTTGTGAAGCATCTACAAAAAAAGTCATGGGTTGATATGCAGTGATAAAATAGCCCATGCAGGTTATAAAGAAATCGTTGAAATAATGGGAGCATTTGGCTTATTACCAGATAGCCGTGATTTACTGTGGGAAACACCCTTTGGTAAAGCTGGTTCACTGGCTCAACGCCGCTATTCACAATGCGCACAAAATGACAAAGCCAGTTGCAAGCAAGTACCTGATACTAGTTATTTAGTTGAGCCTGTTAAGGGACTTTGGTTGCTTGCTATAGATGCCAATGTATATATCCCGAAACTTAAAAATGGCGCTATGGTTTTTCAAGGCTCAGGTAATGCCGGTTATAACAAGGTACTGACAGAAAAGCCTTTTTTATTAGAATGGATCACAAAAGTGGTTGAACGTGCTAAAAAGCAAAATAAAACATTGGTAGCGTTTAGTCATTTTCCGATGGGAGAATTTTACGATGGGCAAACGCAGTCGATTAAATCGCTATTTGGTGATTCGGGTTTTCAGTTAGCCAGAGAGCCTAGTAGTGATACTCGAAAACTACTCGCCGAAACAGGTTTAAAACTGCATATTGGTGGGCATATGCATATGAACGACACGTCGGTCATCGAGAGTGAACATAATACATTATTTAATATACAAGCACCTTCTATCGCAGCGTATCGCCCTGCTTATAAGTTAGTCACGCTCAATAAACAGTTAGCAAAAGTTGATACGGTCACGATAGATAAAGTGATGCAGTTTAATTTACTGTTTAATGCCTATGAAAAAGAGCACAAATACCTGAAAAGTAATAAGCCTGAGCAAGCATGGGACAAATCCATTTTAGCAGCTAAAAACTATCAGAGTTTCAGTAAAATACATTTACACGAGCTCGCTAAATGGCGCTTTATCCCTCGTGAATGGCCTTCGGACTTTCGTAATAACGTACTTCAAATGTCGCTACTTGAGGTCATCACTTTATTCGATGTTGAGCAAAACTTAGTCTCTACAGCAAAATTGCAAAGCTTGCAGACTAGGACTGTACTGGATTTTATATCTGACTTTTACTTAGTCCGTAATGCTGGCTCATTAGCATTTGTAGATATATCAAAACAAGATCAAAAAACGTATGAAATTATGGCTAAGTTACTTCACTCTGATGGTAACTGTGTTAACAATGCTTCAAACGAAGAAAAAACGACAAAGAATATTTGTCAATTAAAATCCGCTTTAACTCAAGCGTTTAGTTTATATGATAATTTAAGCCATGGTATGGCGGATAGATGTTTGATCATTGATATGTCAGAAAATAAGCCATTAAAAAGCTGTGCGGCAGATACTGTATCGCCATAGCTCAAGTTTTATAATTAATTATTATTTAATGGGGGACTAAGTTAAATGCTTAGGTGTAAAGTTGTTAAGAAGTTAGTGTTGGCTCAGCTGAACAATAATGAATAGCATAACCTTAAGCGCTAAGCTTGATGGAATAATAAAAAATTATCGCATCAGGTTTAATGTAACAGAGCTCGGTACTGGCCGCTGATAAATTGTGTGATTCAAACATCATTTCACTTTTTGTAACTCCAAGTCACGTTGATAATTTGATAGTAGAATAACAGTGCATAATTATTTACGGGAAATAATAAAACATTTATCATTATCTTAATATTGTTATTATTTCCCTCCCTTAATGATGTGTTATAAATATTCCTCAATAAAAGGAACCCTTTTATGAATAAATTATTTTGGTGGAATTTAAATTCCGAAGAAAAAGCAAAACGTTCATTTATCCTTGCCCCGGTTATCGGTGTACTCGCTTTTTTATTTATGTTTTTAGCCAATACAACATTATCGACTTTAAGTATATTGGGAATTTCAATAGCGGCTGTATTTTTAATGGTTGCGCAAGGTTTGTACTATAAACGAAAAGCCGATAAAGAAACATAGTCTCTATAGTTAAATAAACTTTTGATACTTTACTAAAGTGAAAATGGTAGAGCTATTATTTTATCATTTATGGAAGTAAGGCAGTTTTGGTTTTTCTATACAATTTTAGGCGCAAAGCTGTAGTTTCGCTCACGAGGTGACTTTAAGTTAAAAAGGTAATTGTCAGTATGCGCTTTTTGGTAAAGTGACTATTACTAAAAGGTGTTTACTTCTTTTCTACCTCTTCTGCACAATGCTTTAGTTTATTTTTGGCTCTACCTTTCATTGGCCCACATGGGGACAGATGAAAGGTAGTTATACAAAATATTTTAGCCAAAAAGTGTTATTAGTTGTTTTTTTCTTGTTCGCGTTTTTCACGTGCTTCGCGTAACTCATCAGCGAGTTCTTTTGCTTTTTGCTTGGTTTTTTCGCTCAGCTCGCCTGCAGCTTCTTTACTTTCAATCCAGGCATCAACGGCTACTTTTTTACCATCGTCGTACATGTCTAAACCAAGCGCTTTACTTTCATCGAGTAATTCTTGAAACGAGTTGTCACTAAATTCATTGCTCGTATCTTTAACATCATCCCATGCATCGTTGAATGCTTGCTTTACTTCTTCTTTAGCTTCGCCAGTGTCTTTTTTAACTTCGTTTGCGTCTTCACAGCCAGTAAGGGCAACGGCCCCTAATAAAAGTAAACTTACTAATTTATTCATACTTGATCTCTAATGGAGTTATTAAACTAAGTTTAGTATAGGCGATAAAAAATGAATGTACCTAGAACAACACGCCTTTTTTAAGTTAATGGATGAACACGTGGCGTCGTTGTTATTTGATCTCGATAACTATCCCGCTGTTATAAAATATCTTAGTCGAGGTCAGGTGAGCTCTATGAAAATCATTGAAGAAGGTTTTATGCCGCGTATGCAGGCTTATTTGTAACGAACAAAAAGGCTAAGGCATTTGGCAAGTAAATACAGTTGCAGATGATGCTTTTATTGGTTGGGTGCTTATTTGACCGATGGGGTTTTGTGAAGGCTTAAATTCGGGCAATATAGATTGCAGTAATATAGAAATTGGTTGGCGTTTTAACCGTGTCAGTTGAGGTAAAGGTTATGCTAGAGAGGCGGCGATTACGCAGGCTAAAGAAGTGGCTAAACAAAGTGATGTAAAAACACTGAGCGCCACTACACTCAAAGATAATATAGCGCCAATTAAAGTTATGACCAAGTTGGGTATGACATTCATAAATACACCCGTAAAGATGATGAAAGTGAGTCGCTGGCAGTTTTATATCGAACGAGCGTTAACGTATTGTTTGCGGTTTTATGGTATACACCACAACGTATCTATTTATTAGAATAATAAAAGTTAAAGGGGATCGGATATGTATTTAATAATTAAACGTAGCCTATTGCTGGGTATTATTTTAGCTCAGTTGCAAGTGAATGTAATGGCAAAAGCTGATGCATCAGCGCAGTCAGCGGTTGCTATGCCTGATAGCTACAGTAGTGATACTGCGCGAGCAATATTAGAGCAAGGTGGCAACGCAGTTGATGCTGCTATTGCTGCGCAGTTTGTATTAGCAGTCACTTTGCCTGAAGCAGGTAATATTGGTGGTGGTGGTTTCATGTTGATTCAAAAAGACGGTAAAGGTGATTTTATTGACTACCGCGAAACCGCGCCAAGTGCAGCGCATCGCGATATGTATCTTGATAAAAAAGGAGATGTTATTACCAATAAATCGGTCTACGGCATTCATGCCAGTGGCGTACCCGGGAGTGTTGCGGGCATGTGGTTGGCTCATCAAAAACATGGCTCTTTAAAATGGAATACGTTGCTAACCCCAGCGGTAAAATTGGCTGAAAATGGCTTTATTGTGCACCCTAAATTAGCTAGCAGTATTGAGCGTTATATTACTCGTATGGCTAAAAAAGAGGTGAATATTAACTTTGCAGAGCACTTTGCTTTGGCAAAAGCCAATACTGTTTTTAAGCAACCAGAACTAGCTGCGACTCTTAAGCGTATCCGCGAACAAGGTAAAGCTGGGTTTTATGAAGGTAAAACGGCCAAAATTATTGCTGACTTTATGGATGAGCATGGTGGCATAATTACACAAGCAGATTTAAAAGCTTACCAAGCAAAATCACGTACCCCCATTAAAGCTGACTGGAATGGTTATGAAGTTTTAACATCTCCACCGCCAAGTTCAGGTGGTATCGCTATTTTACAGTGGTTAAAAATGTATGAGTTAATTAAACCAAGCGACAAACTTGCAAATAATTCAGTCTCTTATATTCATTTACTAGCTGAAATTGGTAAGCGTGTATTTGCTGACCGAGCTGAGTATTTAGGTGATCCTGATTTTTATGAGGTACCAAAAACAGAGCTGTTAGCTATGGAATACCTTAAGGAGCGTAGCAGTACTATTACACCCGATAAAATTTCGAATACTGAGGACATCAAGCCGGGCCTATATGAAAGTGAGCAAACTACGCATTTTTCAATTGTTGATAAGTGGGGTAATGCAGTTGCTAATACCACAACCATTAATTTAGGTTTTGGCAGTGGGGTGGTAGTAACAGGGGCTGGCTTTTTACTTAATGATGAAATGGATGACTTTAGCGCAAAACCCGGAGTGATGAATGTATTTGGCGCTATAGGCGGTAAAGCCAACGAAATTCAGCCACATAAGCGTATGCTTAGCTCGATGACACCGACTATTTTACTTAAAGATAATAAAGTAAAAATGGTTACCGGCTCTCCTGGTGGCACAACGATTATTAGCTCGGTTTATGAGTCTATTTTAAATGCGGTTGAATTTAATATGAGCGCCGAGAAAACAGTGAATAGCCCACGTTTTCATCATCAATTATGGCCTAAAAATGTGATCCGTTATCATCCAGGGCTTGATAAGCAAGTAATAAACGCGCTTGAAAAAATGGGCTACAGTTTAGATGAAAGGCGATTTGGCGATATGCATGTAATTATTAACAATAATGGCAAGCTTGATGCCGCATCAGAGGCATCGGGGCGAGGTAAAGCGGTGGTGTTTTAGATTTTACCTCTTTACGTAATACAAAATAAAAACGGGGCTTTTAATTAAAAGCCTCGTTTTTTTATTATCTTGTTGTCTCGTTCTATTATGTGTTTAACCAATGGCAGGAATGAGCTCCGCGATTTGCATCCCTTGAGCACTAATAATAAGCACACCACAAAGAGCGGCAAGTGCTAAACCTATATTACCGCCACGTACAGCATAACCTGTTTGATCACCTTGTTTACGCTGCTTATAAACCATGGCAACGGGCAAGAAGATGGCAAGTATCACTAAGGCGATAGCTGCATAACCTAAGGCCACAATAAAGCCTTGTGGATAAAATAGCGCAAACCCAAGAGGGGGAATAAAGGTAATTAAGGCTGTTTTTATACGATCTTTACTACCATCACCTTTTTTTAAAGCATCGGCAAAAAAATCAAATAAACCTAAACTTACTCCTAAAAATGACGTGGCTAAGGCTAAATCGGCAAATAAGTTAACCGCTGTCGCGATTGCTGAGTTATTGGCAATACTGGACATGCTAGAAACAAACCCTAGCAAGTTCGTACTTTTAAGTAATACAGCTTGGCTCATTATACCTTGGATAATTAGTTGCCAAAAAATATAAATAATTAGAGGTAGCGCAGCGCCTGCGAACATGACTTTTCGTAAGGTTTTAATATCAATGCCAACATACTTCACAATAGAAGGAATTGAGCCGTGAAAGCCAAATGAGGTAAACACTACCGGAATAGCCGATAAAATAAGCCCTTGCTCAATAGGCATTTCGAGTAAATGTTGGCTTTGTACATAAGGGGTAAGTATATAAAATAAACTTGCTAGTGCAATTATTTTTATAGTAAACAATACGCGATTTAGCTTATCAACTTTACTTGTGCCAAGGGTGACTACAGTACCTATTACTATTGCAATAATAATGGCACCAATTTGTGGGGCGATATCAATATTAAAGCCGGTATTAATTTTTTCTTGTAGCTGTTCACCACCGCCTGCAATATAAGCTGCACAAAGCGCATAGAACAAAAACATCACCGAAAAGTTCGCAATGTATTGGCCGCGTTTGCCAAGCCATGATTTAGCTAAAGTATTGAGCGTGGCATCACGGTCGGCGTATTGGTGCAACTCCAGCATTAATAGGGCGGTGTAAGTCATCAACATCCATGTCGCTATAATTAGCGCAAGTGCGGTTGAGAAACCGAGCCCCGCTGATACAATGGGTAGCGCTAACATACCTGCGCCGATAGTGGTCCCTGCAACAATTAACATGCTGCCTATAGTTTTATTTTTAAGCACTTTTATGCCCCTAAAAAACGTGCGAGACAAGCAAGATATAACTAGTTGGTGCAAACTTAAATAGTTTTGTTATAAATGAAAGAAATTAATTGCAACTTATTTTTCATAAACTCTATTTAACAAGCATAAATGCAGTGGATGACTACTTAAATATCATTACATTTTGGCTATTTTGATCACTAAACGAGGATTTTTATCACGACCTAAAATATTATCGTTGGTGGCCACATGGCGTTTTTCACCGAAACCTTGTGTTTCAGATTTTATGATTTAACTTACATTCAAGGCGTGAAGTGGTGACCATTTCCCATTGTGAATTATCAGCAGTTGCGGTGTATTGACGCATAGCCGCGGATGAAGCACCTGATAAGCACACGGTGGTTACACAAAGCCAGCTAGTTACTAAAGCAAGAAACTAAGCAAATAGCACGCCTAAATTTAGTTGCTAATTTATCTGCGAAGGCCTAGCACACCCCCCCCCATTTTTGACATAATACACCTTAAATTGGCAAACCAAGAAGACTATGGCAAATACTGAACAAACACTTTTCGCAAAACGCTTTCGAGGCTTTTTTCCTGTGGTTATAGATGTGGAAACAGCAGGGTTCAATAAAGCAACTGATGCGTTGTTAGAAATAGCTGTCTCTATTTTAAAGATGGATGACGACGGTTTGCTGAGTATTGACCAGACCGTGCATTTTCATGTTGAGCCATTTGAAGGCGCTAATATTGAACAAGCGGCGATTGAATTTAATGGTATAGATCCATTTTCACCACTTCGCGGCGCTGTATCAGAAGAAGCAGCGATAAAAGAAATTTGTAAAGTTGTACGTAAAGCACAAAAAGCAGCAGGGTGTCAGCGCTCAGTCGTGGTGGCGCATAATGCTGCTTTTGATCATGGGTTTGTAAATGCTGCGATTGAACGTAATAATATTAAGCGTACGCCGTTTCATCCGTTCGTGAGCTTCGATACCACGTCGCTTGCAGGCCTTGCCCTTGGCCAAACGGTACTTGCAAAGGCATGTCGTGCAGCGGGAATTGAATTTGATAACAAACAAGCTCACTCGGCTCTTTATGATACCGAGCGCACCGCAGAGTTATATTGTTTAATTGTTAATCGCTGGCAACAGCTCGGTGGCTGGCCACTTGCTGAAGAAGCCGAGAACATGGTTAGCGAAGAGGCAGAAACAAAAACGACTGAGTGATCTTTAGTTGCATTTATTTAATCAAATGGGGTAAGTAAATTCGTAAAAGTTACTTACCCCATTTGGCAATTATTAGCTCAACACTTTCATTGTAATAATAAATCGTGTGTTTAATGGCCAATTAAACACAATAATAAAAATAAAACCAATAAGCCCTTGAGTCACCATCCTTTACTCAGTTATACTGCTTGCACGCTCTGAATGAGTTACTAATTCAGGGGCTGATTAGGATTCGACGGAATTCAAGAAGCCCAAGGTGCATGTCGAGGTGCGGTTTGCCTCGTTAAACAGCCGCAACTTAAAGTAATCGCAAACGACGATAACTACTCTCTAGCAGCTTAGGCTGGCTAGCGCTCCTTCCATGTATTCTTGTGGACTGGATTTTGGAGTGTCACCCTAACACCTGATCGCGACGGAAACCCTGGCCGGGGTTGAAGCGTTAAAACTAAGCGGCCTCGCCTTTACTTACCGTGTTTGTCCGGGATTTAAAGGTTAATTAAATGACAATACTAAACATGTAGTACCGACGGTCGAGGCTTTTCGGACGGGGGTTCAAATCCCCCCAGCTCCACCAATAAAGGTTTTTAGATATGTTGCTAAGAACCGTAAAAGACCCGCAACGCTAGTTAATTCGAGCCTTGCGGGTTTTTTTATGCCTATAGTTTAACCATTAGTGACCGTTTAAAACTTGTAACAACCGCGATTTGTTGTAACACTAAACGTAACAACTGGAATATTACATAGGGATCGTTGTTACAAATGGCTATTCACAAACTCAATGCAAAACAGGTCGAAGCAGCTAAACCAGAGGCTAAGGAATATAACCTCACTGATGGTGGCGGCTTAACATTACGGATAAAACCTAGTGGTGGTAAGTTTTGGCTTTATAACTACACAGCACCTATTACTAAAAAACGTAAAAATATGGGGCTTGGCTCATACCCTGATATAAGCCTAGCTAAAGCACGTGAGCGCCATAAAAAATATAAAGCCTTAGTGCTTGAAAACATCGACCCTATCCACCAGCGCCAGCTAGATGAAAAGCAAGCACAAGAAACACACCTACAAACATTTAAAGCCGTTGCTTTAATGTGGTTTGAGAAAAAGAAAACAGAGATAAAACCACAAACAGCCGAAGCTGCGCTAAGCCTTTTAAACAATCATGCCTTTCCTGCGTTTGGTGATGAACCAATAAGCAAATTAAAAGCCTTTCAAGTAATAGAGCTAGTGCGCCCCATAGAGGCAAAGGGCAGCTTAGAGACCGTGAAAAGGCTATGCCAGCGTATTAACGAAGTAATGGTTCATGCAGTTAACTGTGGGCTTATAGAAGCCAACCCATTAGCGAATATAAGACAAGCATTCCAAGCGCCTAAGAAAAGCGCTATGCCGTCTATTGAAGCGGATAGGCTACCAGATTTAATGAGTGCCTTAAATCGTGCCAGTATTAAGCTTACAACGCGTTGTTTAATCGAATGGCAGTTACACACTATGACGCGCCCTAATGAGGCTGCAACAGCTAAATGGCAAGATATAGACTTAAATACGGGTGTGTGGCTTATACCTGCCGAGCAAATGAAAAAGGGCAAAGAGCAACGCATACCCCTTACACCGCAAGCACTCGCTTTACTTGAATTAATGAAACCAATAAGCGCGCACCGTGAATATGTATTTCCCGCAGATAGAGACCCACGCAGCCACGCGAACGTGCAAACAGCTAATGCTGCAATAAAGCGTATGGGGTTTAAAGGCGAGCTAGTGGCGCATGGTTTACGCTCACTTGCTAGTACCACGCTAAACGCTCAAGGGTTTGATCCTGATGTAATAGAGGCTGCATTAGCGCATGTTGATACAAACGAAGTAAGGCGCGCATATAACCGAACAGATTACTTTGAACGCAGAAAAGTAATGATGTGCTGGTGGTCTGAGTGCATTGAAAGTGCAGCACAGGGTAGCAGCTCGCTGGCTGGTAGGCAGACTGTTAGATTAATTGGTTAAATATAGGGATAGGTTAAATGGAAAAAAACACTTTTCGGAGAGGAGGTATTATTAAAAACCTTCAAGACTTCAATTCGTACTTAAACTTAATGGAAAAGTATGCGAACGAGCTAAGGCTTTATCCCACGAAGTTTGAAATGCTAAAAGTTATTAAAGAGGCTAGGTTAATGAGTGTTTACAATGATGATCAGGTCAGTGAGTTTGTAGACACGATTGATTGTTTGAATGATGGTGAAATTCAAAGGAAATTGGAAAACAGTTTAAGTATTGCTGAAAACTTTATTATTGAGGCTCAAGACTATCGCATGAGGATTGAAGAGCAGTATGGTGAACACGAAGCTTTTGGACGATTATATGGAGAACTTTTAGACGTTATTAAAAGCAAGCTAAATTTGATAAGCGACACAGACGAAGCCAAAGCTAAGCTGATAGGTGAATTAAGGCGAGCGGAACGTTTAAAATGTAAAAATGATCTTGAAACTGCATGGGGAAGTTTGTATAGAGTTAGGCTCTGGTTAGATCTATCAAGAGATTATTTTTATGCAATCAATCTTGAAGAGCAGCGAAAAATAAATAGTGGTAAAGGCGGAAAGCAGAAAGGCGCTTCAACTCAGGAAAGAAATAATTATTTTTATGAATTACTTTTAGAGGAAGTAAATAAAAATGGTCTGAGTATTTTAGAGGTACCGCCTTCTTACTTTAGAAGTAAAGCATCACAGGTTTTTCCTGTAGCAGAGCGTTCAATTAACAATTCGATTCAACATGCTAGAGACAAAATTAAGTCAGAACATAGTAAATAAGTAACTATATAGAAAGTTATGGTAAGTAAGTAACTTAAATACCAAGGTCTTCTAGGCTTGTTATTGTATTTTAAAATCTCCTTAAACGTTAAAGCACATAGGAGCTTTTTAATGAACAGTAACTTAAATTTAATCCGTAAATCACAAGTCCAAGAACGCTATTCATGTGGCAAAACTCTTTGCCAGAATAAAATCAATGAGGGTTTGATCCCGCCACCTTTGAAGTTAGGCAGTCGAGGGGTCGCTTTTTACGAAAGTGAAATAAACGCAACGCTTGCAGTCACTATCGCAGGCTACACTGATGAGCAAATTAAACAATTTGTTCGAGACCTAGTAGCAAAGCGTAAAGACCTAATTAAACAGTTCACTCATATGGAGGCGGCAAATGATGATTGATATAAGCAAATTGCCTTCACCATTCACATTAGGAGATTTAGAAAAATTAGCACCAACGGCTTTTGAGGAGTTGGTGAGATTGAATATTAATCAGCGTTCAATTGCGCTCGCTTGGCTTAATGGGCTTTCAACAAGTCCGATAGGTCGAGGGTATGCCGATGTTGAAATTGATAAAGAAGATGCAAAGCATAGCGTCCTAAAAGTTAAGCGCTTTTTTGAGTATCAAAGCAAGCGTGAGTCGGGGCGAAAAGTATCTCACTCAATGACTGAACAGCAGCGGTTAGATTTTTTTAATAACCGAGAATTACAGCGAGAAAAGGTAAAGCGTAGAGTTAAAGAGGAAAGAGATATTAGGGCAGAAAAGAGCCTTATTAGAATTCTTGAGCAACTTGGTATTGAGCAAGTGAAAACCATTATTGTGAGCGAGCATTTAAAAGTTACTGGTGCAGCTAATGATGATGTCTTTGATATAGAAGAGCCGATGAAGGGTTGACTAAATCGGCTAACCTAGGAGGTTTTCAAAGCTGGTGGTTTGTGTGGAAGCTTGCCCCAGCTTTTTAAATCATACGTTAAATACTTGCCTATATCTACCAGTCTGTTCTCAAAACAATGTTAGTAACTGCTCCGCTATTAAGCCTTTATTGGTAAATAGTTTAAGAGATAACATAAAGAGTGCGGTCTTTAACGATTGAGATTAGTAGGTTTAGTACATGCAGTTATTGGCACTAATTAGCTGTGTGACCCACCATTTAAAAGGGTTTATCTAATGATTTTGAGTCAGTTTTTTATCGGTTATTTATATTATCTATGTCTTTTTAGCCTTACCCTTAGAGTTTACCTAGCACTGCGGGGTGGATGGTGAATTATCAATATGTAAGTCATTCACCTGTTATAGAACATGATGGAAATTTATGGCAAGTGAACTCACAGCCGTCTGGTATTTATACTGCTCAAATGAGAAGCATACTTAGCCAGTTAGAAGCAGTCTTATCGCATTGCAGTCAAGTTATGGTGCTTCGTTTTGATATTAGACTTCCATACCGAACGCATGACAATAGTTTTATTCTGTCGGTGCTTGATGAGTTGAAAAAATATATCAAGGCAAATTATCTGATGCCTAACTACGGCTATCATTGGGCGCGAGAGCAAGAAAAGGTAAAAAAGCAGCACTATCATGTGGCGTTAATGCTAGACGCGAACGTAATACGCCACCCGAGTAAGTTAAACAATTTTATAATGAGTCTATCTGAAACGTTGAACGTCCGCCCATGGATACCAGAAAACTGTTTTTATCGTTTTAAACGAAATGAGCTAGATATAAAACAGGGGGCTATCTCGCGACTATCTTACCTAGCCAAAGCGCGTGGAAAGGGTGTTAAACCATCACAACAAAAAAATCATGGCAGTAGTAGGGTTAAACATAAAAACGCCCCTTAGCCCGATTCGAGGAATTTTATAACGGGTTTTCGGAAGTCATGACGCAGGGAGCAACTTCCCGACTATATAAAGAAGTGAGCGTTCAACATTGAGGACAGCGCCTGTTACAATACTACAGTAAATCTATTCAATGTAAGGCAGGGCTATGAAGTGCAAACTAACACTTAAATTAGACGCTTTTGTAAAGGCTTTATCTAAGTTTGTATAACAAGCAGTCGCATTAGTAAAAACCGTTGTAATTGAAGGAATAGAAAAGCCTAGTGATGATGTGTATCTAATATGGGTATTTTAGATGGGTGGATTTATTTAAAAATAAAGTATAAAAAACCTAAAATAAAAATCCCCGAAAGCACCCAGCTAAAAAGTAAAGACTTTGTTTTGCTGTCTAGTTCTTTTTCAGAACCAATGTGTGAAAATTGATCAGGGTTATGACCAGTTGCTTTAAGGTGCGTAATTGCATGTTCCATTTTCTTTTCTAATGATAGGGGGTTGAATGATTGCACCTCTATTTGGATATAGGTTTTGTCTTTTAAAAATATTAAAAATTTGTTTTCGTACCATTGTACTTTTTTATAATTTTCATTATTTTCAGCATCTTCAACAGTTGATATACCTTTAATAAAATCTTGCTCTATATCTTGTTCATTCAAAAATGGAAGAGCGAAATTCAATTTGTCTTCATCGTTTTTAAATTCTACAGATTCTTCAGGTGTCACAGGTATAAATTGGTTATCATTAAGAATTATAGCGAAGTGATTTGTCATAAATTTAATCCTTTAATTTTATATTTTGTTTAAAGAGATTATATTGAACTAACTCAAAAGTAAATATACATAGTGCTTACAATTGTATTCATCGTTTATTAACTAAACTACGTAAAGGTAAGTAAGAGTTTCCTGACAATATAAATAATTGAGCATTCAACATTGATAACAGCGCCTGTTACAATACTACAGTAAATCTATTCAATGTAAGGCAGGGCTATGACGGGCAAGTTATCACTCAAACAAGACGCTTTTGTTAAGGCTTATTTGCTCAATGGCGGCAACGCTACAAAGGCGGCTTTAAGTGCGGGTTATAGTGAAAAAACAGCTAAAGTTATCGGCTCTGAAAACCTGTCAAAACCCAACATTTTAAAAGCCATCAAAGCACATTAAAAAATGACTGATGAAGCCTTTATTATGTCAAAACTAGACAAGCTAAAGACACTAGAAAAAATAATTGATGAGTCATGAGGGTTGATGAAGAAAAAGGCATCTTAAACGCTACAGCAGCGATAGCGGCAATTAAAACCCACAACGAGATGCAAGGCGATAACGCGCCTACTAAGGCAACCAGTGAGATCAAAGTATTTCAATCTCTAGGGGAACGCCTAACAAATGGCAGTAAAAGATAAGGTTTTAAATATTGGTAATCCTACCAAAACAGATTAAGAGCTAACCGACCTTTTTTAGAGTCCATAAAAGAAACGTAATAAGTAACCTTCCTGTCGATGCAACTTCCTAGCACTGCGAAAAATTCGGACACTTAGCTGATAATACAAACTTGGACAGCCTAAAAGTGTATTCAATCTGAGAGTACCAAAGCTTTTAAAGTGATATTCATTCATTGTCGAGGTGTAAGCTTTTAAAGTATGCAACAACACAATGCTAGTAGATTTGATTCAACTGCAAAGTGAGAGGCTGAACCGACACAAAAGCAAAGTGTAACAACAACTGTAACAATTAACCTTTATCCTGTTTTGTGTATTTATATTAATCAGTCACTTACATTTTTAATTAAGACTCCCCCAGCTCCACCAATAAAGGTTTTTGAATTCGTTGATTTAAAAACCCTAAAAAACCCGCCAATTTGAGAAATCAAATTGGCGGGTTTTTTTATGGATAAAATTTACTCTTGATTTTAAACTGATGGATAAAATTATGATGATATAAAGAAGGATTGCTTGATCATTACTCTAAATCTTATTCCGTATTAAGTCTCGCACAATAAACCTGGCAGGGTGAATGGCTTGGCTTACGCGTTCGCTTAGTGGGCGAGGTTCATCGTTTAAGTTTGCGATTAAGTGTTCTGCGGCCAGTGGGGCGCTACAAAAACCGCGAGCGCCGAAGCCGGTTAATATATGTAAACCTTGTTGTGGTTTGTCTAAAGGCTGATATTGATAGCGCTTACCTAAACGTAAATTGGCAAAGGCGTTGGTGTAGTCTGCTTGTTCGGCCCATTCGCCTGCCATGGGGAGGTGATCAATAAAGCTACAGCGTATGGCAGCTTTTGCTGAGGTTACTTTATCCAAAGTATTGGCAAAAGATGCGTCAGCATAAAAATCAAGTAGTTGCTGGTGGTTCGTTTGGTTATCTTGCTCACTTATAACACGGCTTTTGGTGTTTTTTTCAAACGTTGCGCCCATGCAGTGGTGATGGTTATACATTGGCGTAAAGTAGCCTTTATGGCAAAGCACGGTTTTTAGTTTTTGTGATTCGTTACTTGTTTTTATATGTGAAACTTGCCCGCGTACACTGACAATGGGCAAGCTAGCCGTTTGGTTAAATTGCTCGCTGTACTCACCAGCGCAAATAATTACATCGCTAAATGGACCAAAGGTTTTTTGCTTGGTTTTTAACAGCCAGCCGTCTGGAGTCTTTTCTAACGTTTGTATAGCGCAGCTTAAATGCGAAGTGATTGGCGTCTGTGCTTTAGTGGCACAAAACTCTGCTGCTTTAAATAAAGCACTCACAAGCCCAGGAGGATTTACCCAGCCACCTTTTGGAAAGTAAACGCCAGCATAACCTGTTTTAACACCGGCAATAGCATCGCCTTGCTCTGCGCTTACGTTATGCATAAGTGATTCTGGCCAAAGTGATTTCTCGGCTAAGTTTTGGTGTTTATCAGCTAAACCTTGCTTTACTGCATGCTGTAAAACGCCGCACCAGTCGTGGTCAAAATTAAACCCTTGTGACAATAGATGCTGATAAAGCCTTTTTGCGTATAAAAAGCTATGGGCAAAAAACTCACTGTGTGGCGAGTTTTTCGCTTGTAAATGTGGGTAAACTGCACCTTGTACATTATGTGATGCACCCATAGCAAGCTCGCTGTCTTGGCAAAACAAACTACTGGGAATACGACGCTTGGCAAGGCTATATAATACCGCGCTACTGGCAATGCCGCCGCCAATGACTGCGACATTACTAAGCTTAGCTTGTTGATGTGCAAAGTAAGTAGGGGCTGACTGTTTGGTATTTGCCTGTTCTAATAACCCTGTAAGCATTTCACGTTTTTGACCAAACCCTTTTACTTTATTGACAGTAAAGCCGGCTTCAATGAGCCCACGCCTTACAAAGCCCGCAGCAGTAAAAGTGGCGAATGTGGCGTGTGCGCGGGAAATATCGACCATTTTTACAAATAGTGATTGTTGCCACATGTCAGGATTCTTACTGGGTGCAAAACCATCAAGGTACCAAGCATCAACTATACCAGCCTCAGGATAGCTCATGGTATTGATTGAGTCTTGCACATCACCAAAATATAAGTCGAGTACAACTTGTCCATTGGCAAATTCAAGGCGGTGGCAACCCGCTAAATTAATAGGGTACTTCGCAAGTAGCTGCTCATTAAATATTTTTAAGCTTGGCCACGCTTTAAGCGCTTGAGCTAAATCGTTTAGTTTTATAGGGTATTTCTCAAAGGAAATGAAATGTAAGCGATTAACACCAAGGTTGGGTTGATTTTGAACTTTATTCTCGCCATGCTGCCTATTAGATATTAGGTTAGCAAATTGCTGCCAAGTATTTAAAAAATTAAGTCCTGTGCCAAAGCCAGTTTCTGCAATCACAAAGTGTGTTCGGTCATGGTTTTGTAATCGTTGAGCTATATTATTTTGCTGATAAAAAACATAATTTGATTCGCTAAGGCCATTGTCATTAGAAAAATACACATCGTCAAAGGTGTCAGCAACAGGTGTACCAAGGTGGTTAAAGTGAATGTCGGCGTTTTTTATCATGTATTAACTTAAAATTTAGGAACTTTTTTTTATTATTTTACGTGTTTTCTTTGAAATAGTCTGGCGTTATTTATAAGCTAGGTGTTCAGAGTACAAGTGTACGCTAGAAAGCTGACCACTTCGTTGTAAGTTTCAGCGTAAAATAGAACACAATTTAGTATCAAGCTAAGGTAATTACCCATGAGAAGAGCCGTTATTACGGGCGTTGGTGTTGTTTCAAGCATCGGCAACAACAAAGATGAAGTATTAGAATCGTTAAAAACAGGTAAGAGCGGTATCGCTTTTAACCAAGAATTTGCAGATTACAAGTTACGCAGTAACGTATCTGGAAAAATTGATATTGACGTAAAAGAGTTTGTTGACCGCAAAGCAATGCGCTTTATGGGCGATGCAGCCGCCTATTCATATATTTCAATGGCACAAGCAATAGAAGATGCAGGTTTAACTGAAGAGCAAGTATCAAATGAACGCACAGGTTTACTTGTTGGTTCTGGTGGTGGTTCGTCTAAATGGCAAGTTGAAGCCGCGGATATTTTACGTGAAAAAGGCGTAAAACGTGTTGGTCCATATATGGTACCGCGTACCATGGCAAGTACGACTTCTGCATGCTTAGCAACGCCTTTCAAAATTAAAGGCGTTAACTATTCAATTAGTTCTGCATGTGCAACTTCAGCGCATTGTATTGGCCATGCGGTTGAGCAAATTCAACTAGGTAAGCAAGATGTCGTTTTTGCCGGTGGCGGTGAAGAACTGCACTGGACGCTAGCAATGGAATTTGACGCAATGGGCGCACTTTCTACTAAATACAACGAAACACCTGAAAAAGCATCACGTACATATGATGCTAAGCGTGACGGTTTTGTTATTTCTGGCGGTGGCGGGATTGTTGTAGTTGAAGAGCTTGAGCATGCACTAGCTCGTGGCGCGCATATTTATGCTGAAATCACTGGCTATGGCGCAACATCTGATGGCTACGATATGGTTGCACCATCAGGCGAAGGTGCTGCACGTTGTATGCGCCAAGCAATGCAAGGCCTTGACGGCGATATTGATTACTTAAATACCCATGGCACTTCAACACCGGTTGGTGATGTGAAAGAGCTAGGCGCAATTCAAGATGTATTTGGCGGTAACTCACCAATGATAAGCGCAACGAAAGCTATGACTGGCCATGCACTAGGTGCAGCTGGCGTTCATGAAGCTATTTTTTCACTGTTAATGCTTGAGCATGGTTTTGTAGCACCTTCAATCAATATTGATGAATTAGACGAGCAAGCTGAGGGCTTAAATATTGTGACTGAGCGTCAAGATGTTGAACTAAACACAGTAATGTCTAATAGCTTTGGCTTTGGTGGCACTAATGCCACGTTAGTAATGAGTAAATATAAAGACTAATTGAAAGTCTGAACATATAAAAGCCGAGCATAT
>NZ_JBQSVO010000064.1:0-21009 GCF_052376275.1 Pseudoalteromonas sp. AOP7-A1-14
CAACACGGTAAATTATATATTACATAAGAACCAATATAGTTAAAATTAGTACGCGTTAAGACAATAATTTGGTTACAATAGTGCCTACGAATATAAAATTAATTTTAAATGAGTTTTTAATGCAATTTCCTGATGATGATAGCGGCCAACTTTTAGCCGAAATAGCCTCTGCTGGCATTGATTTAAGTAAAATGCACCAAATCGATTTTTTTCTTTTATTTGAACAACAAACTGACGCTGAAAAGTTTGCTAAAGAAGTAGTAACTGATGCATTAGTTCAAAATGCTGAACTAGAAAAATGTAAAGACACTGGCATATGGGAAGTGATCACTCAAGTAAAAATGGTGCCAGAGCACACTCTATTAAGTCAAGCGGAACAATACATTGAAAGCATTGCTAATAACTTTAATGGCTACGGCGACGGCTGGGGATTGAATGCTGAAGAAGCATAACTTTAATATTATATTATCAGTTAGCCTGATTAGGTTAACTGATTAGCCTTTCTAAAGCTTCCCTTATAGTCAAATAGCTTATCAGCAACTTTCCAGCCATATTGCTTACTTTTGCGAGCAATCACAAAATCGGGTGGCACTAAATCAAACTGTGCTTTAATTACCTGCTCTGCGGTTTTCAAATCAATAGGTGTTTGGCCTTGCCCTACTCGTTTACCAAATTGTTTATTAAATACAAATTGTCCGCCTTTATTTGCCAGATTATAAACTTCATCACAGTTGGCTCCATCTTCATCAAAATAAGTTATTTTAATCAGTTCACCTTTTAGTTGAGTAACCGATAAACCACTACAACGAAGTACTAGCGCATCTTTTAAATTTAAGGCTGCTCTTAATTTATCATCAGGATCGGCCATGATTGCATCGCATAGATGGCAATGACGTGCAGCAATATCATTTTGTGCACCACAGTGTTCACATTCTTTAAAACGAAAACGATAATCACACTGCTCTTTTACGCCATTATCATCTTCTAATAACCCTTGGCAACGTCTACCAAAGTGCTCGATTACCTTGCCCTGCTCATCTGTTTTACCCCAAAAAATATTTGCAAAACCACAGCCAGGACAAAGCACTTGCACGGGCTCATTATCGCTTTCTGCTTTTTTACTACCCACTTCAGGATGAAACAAACTATAGCCATTCCCAGCATAATCAATGACTAAACAGTCTTTTTTATTTGGCGCTAAACGTAAACCTCGTCCAACTATTTGTTGAAATAAACTAACTGACTCGGTGGGACGTAATATGGCAATATAATCAACATGTGGGGCATCAAACCCGGTAGTAAGCACTGACACATTGACTAAAAATTTTAGTGACTTTGCTTTAAAGTTATTAATTATTTCAGTGCGCTGTAGCGATGGTGTGTCCGCAGTAATAAGCGCCACTTTCTGAGTTGCTAAATAGCCTGTAATTTCCTCGGCATGGCGAACCGTTGCAGCAAAAATCATCACCCCTTGCCGATGCTCACTACGGGTTACAATATCATCACAAATAGTTTTTGTTGCTCTACTATTTTCCTGTAAAAGAGTATTTAAATCGCTTTGATTAAAACGACCAAAAGCATCGCTTCGTAGCGACGAAAAATCATAGTGGCTGATAGCGGCATCTATTTCTTTGGGTGGCGTTAGAAACTGATGTTTTAACATATAACGAAGCGGCAGCTCAAAAATACAGTCTTTGAAAGGGCTATCGCTATTTCCTCTTACGAAGCCATGGTAATGGCGATGGTACACCCAGCCTAAGCCTAACCTAAACGGCGTAGCAGTTAATCCTAGCACTTTTAATTTGGGGTTGTGTTTTTTAAGTGCATTGATCACTTTAGCGTATTGGCTTTCGCTATCGCCACTCACCCGGTGGCATTCATCAATGATCAGTAACGAATAGTGCTCGTTAAGCTCATCAAGGTTACGCGAAAGAGACTGTACACTGGCAAAAGTAACTTGATGGGCTAACGACTTCTGTTTTAATCCGGCTGAAAATATACTCGCCTCAAGACCAAAACTCTTATATTTACTACTATTTTGCTCAACTAATTCTTTAACATGGGCAAGCACTAAAACTTTTTGTTTGGCTAAACGTGCCAGCTCAGCAATAACCAAACTTTTACCCGCACCAGTAGGTAGCACAATAAGGGCAGGTTCATCTGTTTTTCTAAAGTGAGTAATGGTTTTTTCTACGGCCTCTTGCTGATAAGGCCTTAGCACATATTTCATGGCAGCTTCTGCGATAGGTTTATTTTGATGGCGTAATTTGATTTTCGAGGCTAAAGGTGAAAATAATACGACAATAAAAAAATAGTAGGGCCATAGGCCCAGCAAATATTAATTTAAACGACTAAAACTATTTAAGCTAGGTGCTTAGTTAAATCAACATTTTGAAATGCTTTAGGACGTTTGCCACGGCCAGTCCACTCGACCATTTTGCCTTCGTGCTTTATACGGTACTTAGGTTGTACCTTAGTGCGCTTATCGTTATTTGCATCTTGCAGATCATCTAAAGTAAGTCCTTTTTCTTTTAATAAGTCTAACACTTCTTGTTTAGCTTGCTGCTGCTGAGTAAACTTAACAATCGCATCATTTAACAATGCGTGGGCTTTCTCAAGCTCTGAAAGTGAAGCTGATTTAATAAAAGTACGGATTTCTTTCATCGATTTCTCACTAATTGATTAATACTATAAGATTTATCGAGTTTATTATAAACCGATAACCTAAAATCAGCAAAACCTAGCTATAATAAAAATATCAAAGTAATAACTCTAACATTATCAGCCAAAGCCTTAAACGTAACATTTAATACTTAGTGAACATCCTTATTATTTCCTTTTCTTAATTATTCGAAATAATTTAACTGGGCTGCTGTAATCGTAAACTTAACCATCACGACTGAACCTTTTATGTGATGTTAAATAGGTGATATAGCTAAAATATCATCATCAGTCTGCTGTAGTTTATTTAAATCTAAAATATTAACCATTGCCGCGCATCTGTTCCACTATCAAACCCACTAAGCCAATGTGAAAATTTGAATTGCCTAGCTCTGTTAAAAACTCAATAATAAAACGGCTCAGTTGGTTTATTTAAAACATCTTTAAATGTAGCATTCTCAGGAAGTAAATTTAAATATTTTACCTATTTAAAATGCAACGGCTCTATGCCAAAAGGTTTAAATAATACACAGCATATACCAACGCCGCTTGTTTGCTCTAACTTTTTTATAATAATCAATCAGCAGAGCAAACTAATGAGTTGAAACAATCCATAACAAGCATGCGAAAATATAAAAACTTGGAAGGCCAAACAGCGATAATTTTACTGCCAGCTTCCATTATAAATGGAGGGGATTCCCCATATTATCTCGGCTCTCGTGTAGTCCTATCCATAGACGGCTTCGTAGCTTAGAGTAAAGTAGGAATTGTTACTTTTATTGAACGAAGCATTTAAAGCTACTCGTTGAGAACGGTTTATAAAAAATATAGAAAAGACACTTACATTTGAAAGTAAGCATCTATATAATTTATAAAAAAGGAGCTTAATTCTCGCGCTTCACTGAGCCTCGAGTCATCTCTTTCATAGCCTCTTTCGCTATCTTTTCATCATACGCTATTTGCTCTGGTGTTCTACAAACACGTGTTGCAATATTGCTACCTGTTGTTTTTTCCATTTTGCAAATTTTTCCATTATCTGCTGCAGCAGTACTTTCATTATTATTCGTACTACTACATCCAAAAACCATAAGTGTAGATATTATAATTATTAAGTTTTTCATTTTATTTCCCTGTTAGTTTGGAATTACATCATAAGCTATTGTAATACGTTCCACGTTTTCTTTTAGCATAGTAGTACCATGCCATAAGTAGGATGGAAATTGAATTAACTTCCCAGCCTCCGGCTTAATGAATTTCTCAGCCTGTATTTTTTTATACATATTAAATCCAGGCTCACCTAATTTTAACCACCCTTGTCTCTGTTGATTATCTTTAACCACATCTGGAACCTGAAGATAATAAGGAGAGCTCATCCAACCTTGTGGATGGTAATGATTTTTATGATAACCAGACCTATTTAATATAACTGACCAAGAATCTGTAATTTTATAATCACCAGTATTTCTTTTTAAAAATGGGTGCTGATGGTCTTTTGGTAACTTATTGATAAAGTCACACGTAATAATCCGCAACTGCTTTTCTAGCGTTTCTAAAATTGGTAACTGGTAATCAAATAGTTTTTCTGCAGTTTGCGAGCCATGGACTAAAGATTGCTCTAATGGGTGCCGTTTATAATAATGATAGTCTCTGACTGCAAGTAACAACTCACGGTTGAAGTCATTTAGATTCGCATAACCCACAGGAGTTTCTATCTTTTCTTCCAAGACAAACTGCTCAAAGTTACAATAATAATAATAAAGCTGACTGTCAGCTATTTTTAAAGCTGTATTTCTTAAACATAGATACTCTTGGTTATTTTCGTATTGTTCAACCATTGGGTTGAGTATTTTTAAAGCTGATTCAGGCAGATCTGCAGCAATATAACTTTTAGTCAGTTCTTTAAGCAAGAGCTTATTTTTATTGAACTTTTTACACCCTAACTGATTTATACGTAATGCCTCATCAAAGTTCCCCCTCTCTCTTTGGTAGTCCACTGCTAATAAATAGAAGTTTGCTGTATCGGTAGACTTAAACAAATGTTTCTTTGCAATATCATATGCTTTTTCGCATTCGCCAGAAAAATACAGCTTTTCACTCAACGCTTCTTCAACAGCAATATTATTAGGAAACAACTGAAGCGCATAATTATATGAATTTAAAAATATATCACTCCCTGTTTCCCATAACATATTATTGAACCAGTGATGGGTATCTAGATCTAGTGGCGTTTCTTTTATGAGACTTTCATATATTTTTCTTGAGGATTCAAAGTCTCCATTGAGGTGATAACAACTTGCCAGATTTTTTTTAGCTTCGGTAAAGGATGGCGTTATATCAATTGCGTTTTGGAAGTGTTTAATCGCCAAGTTCCATTTACACATATGCTTATAAGCAAGTCCGATTGAGTTATTTATACTTGAATTTTGTCCAAACGTATTCAAATGCTGCACACCGCTTTCAATAGTGTTTTCATATTGCTCTAACTGCAAAAGAACTTTAACTCTAGCATGAAGTAACTCTTTATTGTTCCTACTAATCAGCAAGCCTTTATCTATGTATTTTTTGGTATTTTTGTAATCAGCCAATTTTGAATATAAAGCGGCTATATTATAAAAAACTTCAATTTCACTTTCGGATATTTTTAAGACTATTAAATATTGCTCAACAGCCTCTTCTACTAAACCTTGAGAAGATAAAAGTTTTGCTTTATTAATATTAACGTATAAATTATTTTCATTAATTTTTAATGCTTTATTCATTTCAGTCATGCAGGACTCTAAATCCCCCATACCTTGAAAGATTAGCGATTTAAGGTGATGTAATTGAACATTAACGACTGGACTTATAGTTTGAACTGAATTAGCAATTCGTAACGCTTGATGATAATTTTTCTTATTTATTTCACTTATAATTAAATTACTTAGCTCTTGTAATGACTGTGCTCTTTTCATAATTTTTTACTTCATATGCTAAGGATTTACAAAGTAAGCAACCGTGACTTTAACCTATGAACCATAAAATAAAAAGGCCGGTTAAAAAACCGGCCTTTTTGTTAAGTTAATATTTCTTAGAAAGAAATAGTTGTTCCGAAGAAGAAGTTACGGCCAACATACTTATATAGTGTTGTGTCAGTATTTGCGTCGTCGTAATCGCTGTAGTAAGGCGGCTCTTCATCCGTTAGGTTATCAATACCACCACGTAGTGATACATTATCATTAAGCTGATAAGAAGCACTAATTGTATGAGATACGAATGAATCAGCTTTTGGCGCATAGTAATTAGCTGGATCATCACCAAATAAAGATACTGATTCCGTAATTAGAGAATCAACATACATTGCATTATATGAAACACTCCAATCATCACCATAAACATTTAAGCCAAGATTATGCTTCCATTCAGGAATTGAACCTGAACCACTTGAGGCAACGCCTACATAGTCGTCTAGTGGTTCACCAGCAAACTCTTGAACTTCCCATTTAGCAATATAAGATGCTTCCCAGCTTGCTTTCCAAGCCAGGCCAGCGGCATCAAATCTATATTCTGCGTTAAGATCTACACCCGAAAGATTCCAGTTTGACAAGTTTTGATCAAGTGATGGTGTACCATCAAAGTTACCGGTTCCATCACGAACTACGCCTTCACACAGTGGGAATGCTCCACCTTGGCCACCTTCAGCTCCAGCACTGTAACATTTATCAAGTTTAGTTGTGATACCCACGGCACTAATAACGTTCTCAACTTCAATATCATAGTAATCTACGGTGAAGCTTAGACCTTCTAATGGCTCAATAACAGCACCAATTGTGAAGGTATCAGCAGTTTCAGGACCTAAGTCAGGATTACCACCAACAACAGCTCTTAGTTGACCGCTATTTTGAACGAATGAACCATCCGAAGGAATCGCGCCAGAAGCGGCATCTGCAGCACAAGCAACTTGATACTTAGAGTCGAAGTTTGGTCCGCCAAATCCTGTACATGGATCCGTATAGTTAGTAAAACTATCAGATTGTCCACCATACAATTCACTTACACTCGGTGCGCGAAACGCTGTTGAAAGCACAGAACGAATCATAACTTCGTCTATCATCCGCCAAGTTAGGCCAAGTTTATAAGTGCTGTCTGAACCAAATGTATCATAATCAAAGTAACGAAGTGCTGCTTCTAAATCTAAAGATTGTACCATTGGTACATCAGCAAGTAGAGGTACTACGAATTCTACATATGCCTCATCAACTTTATAACCACCTGAAGTAGGTTGAACCGCATTACCTGAACCGATACCAGAAGATGAAAATGCATCTGGTTGGTTAAAGGCAGACTCTTCACGATGCTCTAAACCAAATGCAAAGCCAACAACACCAGCTGGCATTTCGAATAAGTCACCTGAGATTGACGCGCCTAAATGGTGCATTTCTGTACCAGAAGTGCCTTGGTCTGTATAACGTAAGTAGTCTGCATCGGCTTGTGATAAGCTACCTTCGCCAAAATAGTTAATACATGGTGCTGCAGGATCGTTACCATTTACAGTATAGTCACCAGGCGTACCTGTTACTGTTACTCCTGCGCAATTTTCATTAACAGATGAAATCATCTTGCCAACATTAATATAGTTTTGCGAACGGTCAACTGCGCTATTTCGGCCATAAGTATAGAAAACATCCCAAGAATATTGGTCAGCTATAAAACCTTCTAAACCAGTTGTGAACTGTGCAGTATTAACCTCTTGTTCAAATACGCGACCACCCATTTCAGACATACGACGAAGCGGTAACATATCAACATTTTCACCCGGTGTAGCAAAATCATATAATCCAGAAAAAGGATAAACCTCAGGGTTTTGACTGATTACCCAATCACGTCCGTCAACGTTATAAGCATAATTAATTGGAGCCGGTGCTAATTGTTGGGTCGATGTACGATTAGTGTAATACGCTTCTGCAAAAAAGTTTAAATCATCAGCTAATTCATAATTACCAAGAACACTCACATTATAACGTGTTGCAGGTGTAGAAAGATAAGATGCGGCTGAATAGTTATACGCATCATTCCCTTCACCAGAACCTACGTAAGGATGGTAACCGCTCGCACTTGAAGTACCATTACCGCCTGGTTCAAATTGAACTCGGTCGCCATTATCGAGAATGGCATTCATACCAAGTGAATTTCCAGAACCTCCACAAAAACGTTCACCGTCAACTTCTGAATAAGGACATGCTGAGTAATCACGATCTGCAGCGCGAACGGTACCTCGGTCATAAAAACCAACGTTTACTACAACATTGCCTTTATCGCTTGAAATACCAAATGTAGAGCTAATACTTGCTTCTTCGCCATCGCCTTCACCGGTTTCACCATAACTTGCATCGAGCTCAAAACCTTCAAAATCATCACGCATAATGATGTTAACAACACCAGCAAGCGCATCAGAACCATAAACAGCAGAAGCACCATCTTTAAGTACTTCAATACGCTTAACAGCACTGAAAGGAATCGCATTTAAATCAACTGTTGATGATACACCAGTGCCTGAAGCAATCATACGACGGCCATTAACTAATACCAGAGTACGAGATGACCCCATACCGCGTAAATCAACTGTCGCATTACCATTACCACCATTATTAACTGCAGCTGTTAAACCACCTGATTGAGCAGTTAAGTTTTGTAGCGCATCAGAGATATTAGTTATACCTTGAACTTTCATATCTTCGGTAGTGATAATACTTACTGGTGAAGCACTCTCTAAATCAGCACGCTTGATACGCGAGCCCGTAACTTCAATTCGCTCAACACCTTCAGCTTCTTCAGCGGCTATTGAGCTTGCAGAAAATGCAGCGGTTGATGCTGCACCAAAAGCAATAGCTAAACGAACTGCTTTTGAGACTTTATTATTTAACATTTGATTCTCCCTGGGCCGCCATTTAGACGGTTGTTATTTACAACTTATTTTATTGTTAACCACACTTAAAGTGCGATAAGCAAAATAATAAACAAATAACACAAAATATCCACCTTTTTATTTACATTTTTTCAATTTAGATACGTAAATATTTCAAATTTAATTAAAAAAAATAAAAAAACACCTTTAAAAGTGTGACTAAGAGCAAATGATAACTCAAATTATGTAACTAAATAAAAACATTGTTAAAAAAGATTTAACTGCGAATCATCTCCTGAGGCAATATCTATGGCTAAATTATCAACAATCATTTCAATAAGGGGCTGGAGTTGCTTTTTGAGGTAGGTGGGATAATCAAAGGAATAGTTTTTAGTAGTATCGAAAATTTCACAGCCTTGTTTGGTGTAAATAAATTCAATGAACTGTCCGCGTTTGGGCTGGTACTCCGGATTTTCTCGCTGGTATTTTTTAGCAGCTTGTACATGGGGAGGAATATTCTTTTGGTACTCAGTTAAGTGCTGGCCTAGTCTTTTTCGGTATATTAATAGCTCATCAAGTTCGCCGGCCAGTAGTTTCCGGGTATAGTTTTTTATTATATTTTCAATATCTTGCTGTTCGAATTCATCATTAAACAGCGCTTCAAACAGTGCAACCTGAAACTGCTGAGCAAGTTTAGTCCAGTCACTACGCACTGTTTCCATGCCTTTGAATATGAGTTTTTTTTGTCCGTTAATATTTGTTTGACCTACATAACGTTTTTTTGATCCCGTACTTTTACCACGGATAGTAGGCATAAAAAAAGTTGTATAATGAGTCTCAAACTCTATCTCTAAATGGCTAGGTAATGCGTGCTTAACGCTAATGCTTTGTTGCCATTTTAAATTAATCATTTCGGCTAATTCATGACCCGTCTTTTGACATTCCGAGTCAGTCATTTTTTCATCTAAACACACAAAGGTTGAGTCGGTGTCGCCATAAATAACTTGATAACCAAGCTCTTCTATCCACTTTTTAGTGGTTTGCATAATATCGTGGCCACGCAAGGTAATAGAACTTGCCAGGCGAGGATCGTAAAACCGACAACCCTTTGAGCCTAAAACCCCATAAAGGCTATTCATAATAATTTTAATAGCTTGTGAAAGCATTGGCTGGTGGGTGTCTTTAGCAGTTTGGCGAGCGCTGGTTAGCTCTTTTATTAAGTTAGGTAAGTGATGTTCTTTACGAGAAAAGCGCCCCCCTTTAAAACCGCTAATAGCATTTTCTTTTCCTGATTCTGCTAAACCACGAATTAGCCCTAGTGGGTCGATGCAAAATGTACGCATTATCGATGGGTAGAGGCTTTTAAAATCAAGTACTAACACATTCTTATAAAGCCCCGGGACGGACTCCATAACATAGCCACCAGGGCTTTCAAAGCTTAAACCGTGCTCACCTAAGTTGGGCGCAACATAACCACTTCGGTGTAATAGCGGTAAATACAAGTTAGTAAATGCCGCCACTGAGCCGCCCATACGCTCTAGCTCAAGCCCAGTGAGTTGGCTGCGTACAATAGCAAACTCCGAGAGCTTTAACTTTTCAAATATATTATTAACCAGCACACAATCTTGCCGGTTATAAGCACTGAGGGCTAATTTATCTTCATTAAACTGCCTGATAATCTCATCTAAACGATTGTCACTTTGTATTAGCTTTTTTTCTCCAAGAACTTTATGAGACACATTGGCAAGAGAGAAACTATCAAAGTGGTAAGTTGCATTTTTTAACGTATCAATACCATCAATAACGGTACGCCCAGGTATTGATAAACGAGTAAAGTGCCCTTCCTTTACTTTTAATGGCTCACCGGCACGACCAATATTTATGTCAATACCCAGTGCTTCGGCGCGGCCGTGAAGTACTGTGAAATCAAATTCAATAACATTCCAACCAATAATTATATCTGGATCGCTTTGCATGATTTTAACTTGCAGCTTGTTTAATAAATCTATTTCGTCCTCACACCAATAAATCTCTAGCTCTGAAGGCTCTGGCTCGCCAATCATTAATATACAATCAAGGCCTGCGCCAACGAGTGCAACTGAAAACAAAACTCCGTCACCACTACATTCAATGTCTAATGAGAGAGATTTAAGATTTGGTGTATAATTGGGGTTTGCTTTTAATTGCGCATTGTCGATTTGTATGTAACCTTGTTTACGGCTCACATCACCTTTGACCCATACACCACCACGAATAAACCGCTCCATTAAAAAGCGATCACAATGACGAATATCCACTTCATATACCGCTAACTGATTATCAAATGCTGCTTTTGCTTTATAAAAGGCACTTATAGTTGAAAAGTAGCAGCCAATGCACAGCTCGCCATCAAAGTGGTGCATCGTTGTATTTTTAAATTCAACCTGTATATTTTGTGAAATTAAAAGCTGTTGCGCTGCAGCTTTCGCTGATTGACGAATAAAAAATACGGCTTGTTGATTCGCTATAGTTACTTTTATGGGTCCTACATCCGAGCTCAGCCAGTAACACACACTAATAGAGCCACCTTCATGGTAAGGTTTTGCAGTGTATTGCTCTCTTGAAAGGATAAATCCTGGATAGATGGCTTGTGTCAATGTGTGATCCCAATTACTATATGGCACTGTAATTATATACATACTTCAGGTTATTAACCCATGCTTTCTGAACCATTAAAAAAAACAATTCGCAAAATTCATCAGCATGTAGCCAATAACCTTACCGATTACCGTCCCCGCAGCAGCCAGAATTATTTAGTGGCCGAAATAGCTAAAACCTTAGCCGGTGAATACCACAAAAAGCAGCGTATTTGCGTAATAGAAGCAGGCACAGGCACTGGTAAATCACTTGCTTACTGTTTAGGCGCACTCCCTTTGGCGCTGGCACAAAAAAAGAAACTGGTTATTTCAACCGCCACAGTTGCCCTACAAGAGCAGCTAATCAGTAAAGAGTTACCTTTTTTTAAAACGCATTCAGGCCTTGATTTTAAATTTGATTTGGTCAAAGGCCGTCAGCGTTATATTTGTGCTCATAAGCTACATAATGCTGTAAATGGTGATAACCAAACGCAAATGGACTTTATGCCTACTCTGTCATCGCCACTGAGTGATATGGAAGGTAAATGCTTAAGACAACTTTACGATGCATATATAAATAAAAAGTGGCAAGGGGATCGTGACAGCTGGGCTGATACTATTCCTGACAAAGTTTGGGGGCTAATAGCCTGCGACAAACATGCATGCCAGCGCCAAATGAAAGCACATCAAACTTGCCCATTTCAGCTTGCTCGCCAGCGCCTAATGCAAATGGATGTATTAGTTATTAATCATTCTTTATTATTGGCCGATCTTGATTTAGGCGGAGGTATAATTTTACCCGAACCCGACAATACCATCTACGTTATTGATGAAGCCCATCACTTGGCGCATATTACCCGCGATTTTTCATCTGCTGCTGCCACTATTAAAGGCACTATTGATTGGCTCGATAAGCTCACTAAATTTAGTGGTAAAATGGCTAAAGTATTAGTGGGTCAAAAGGCCATTGGACAAAATTTTAAGCTTGCCGACAGTATTGTTGATGCTAATAAAGACTTAAAAGCCGTGCGCGATATTTTAGATAACGCCGACTTTAAATATTCAAAAGATGATACCTACCGCTTTGAACACGGTGAAATTCCGGCCTCACTACATAATAAAGCCAAAGATATTAGTGATGCAACCTTAGATGCGCTGCGCTGTTTAAATAAAATGCATGATACATTAGTTCAAGATGTTAGCGACGGTGATATTAAGCCGTATGTAGCCGATCCTATACTTGCTGAAAGTGGCCACTATATAAACCGACTCGAACAACTTAATAAACTATGGTTTAGTTACGCTGTAAAAGGTGAAGGTATTCCGCATGCTCGGTGGATCAAGCGCCTAGAGTATAAAAACCATCACGACCACTTACTGAGTGATTGTCCAATCGAAGTCGGTTATTACTTAAAAGACAAATTATGGAATCAATGTGCAGGCGCAGTACTTTGTTCAGCAACGCTTACGGCACTAGGTTCATTTGATCACTTTGCCTACGAAAGCGGTTTAAAAAACGAAGAAGGGGTAAAGTATATTAAAGTACCCTCGCCATTTGATTATCCAAAACAAGCAACGTTACATATTCCTACGTCGCATGTTGAACCCACTAATAAAGATTTTAGTGACCATTTAGCCAAGGTACTGCCTGAGCACCTCAATAAACAGCAAGCAAATTTAGTATTGTTTGCCTCTTATTGGCAGATGGATCATGTTGTTAAAGCACTACGCGATAAAAATATGGCAATACTTGTACAAGGTGAAATGTCTCGCGAAGCATTACTTAAGGCCCACACAAGTAATATTGACAACGGCCAAGGCAGCATTTTATTTGGCACGCAAAGCCTCTCTGAAGGACTTGATTTACCGGGTAAATACCTTGAAAATTTAGTCATCACTAAAATTCCATTTGCAGTACCTACCTCTCCTATAGAAGAAGCACAAGCAGAGTTTGTGCAAAGCAAAGGCGGCAATCCGTTTTTATCAATTAC
The DNA here is from genome assembly GCF_052376275.1 of Pseudoalteromonas sp. AOP7-A1-14. Taxonomy (NCBI): domain Bacteria; kingdom Pseudomonadati; phylum Pseudomonadota; class Gammaproteobacteria; order Alteromonadales; family Pseudoalteromonadaceae; genus Pseudoalteromonas; species Pseudoalteromonas sp. AOP7-A1-14. Next base: position 13,149 of record NZ_JBQSVO010000064.1, read on the forward strand.
GGTACCCGATGCGGCAAAGAAATTAGTACAAAGCTGTGGTAGACTACTTCGCAAAGAAAGCGATCAAGGGACTATAACCATCTTAGATCGTCGCCTAATAACTAAGCGCTATGGCAAAGCCATGCTCGATACGCTACCACCCTTTAACAGAAAAATAGACTATTGATGTTTGAATTAGCTCTCGACCCAACAACCTGGGCACTTCTTTGCGCTGTAGCACTTGCTGCAGGTTTTATTGATGCTATTGCTGGTGGTGGTGGTATGTTAACGGTTCCGGCCCTACTCACAGCAGGCTTACCACCACATTTAACACTGGGTACTAATAAACTCGCCGCAAGTTTTGGCTCGCTTACTGCAAGCGTTACTTATTTTCGTAAACAACTTTTCAATCCGCGGTTTTGGGCGGCCTCTATTTTAGCGACTGCTATTGGCGCATTAACCGGCACCTTAATTGTAGACTATTTAAGCATTGATTTTTTAAATAAGTTATTGCCAATTGTGATCATATTAGTAGCCTGTTACAGCTTATTTGGCAACCTCAGTAGTATCGAACACGATAAGCTACCACCACTTAATAAAGCCACTAAAATAAAACAATGGTTACAAGGATTAAGCCTTGGCTTTTTTGATGGATTAGCCGGGCCTGGTACTGGCACTTTTTGGACTGCATCAAATAGCTTGTTGTATAAAATGAGCTTGTTACTAAACTGCGGTCTAGCTCGTTCAATGAATTTTGTTTCTAACTTTGTATCGCTAATTACCTTTGTTGCACTGGGTCATGTTAACTTTTTACTTGGCATTACTATGGGGTTATTTTTAATGCTAGGTGCTTGGTTAGGTGCCCATTCAGCAATTCGTTTTGGTAGTAAATTTATTCGCCCTGTGTTTAATACCGTAGTGATCATACTCGCATTAAAGCTCATTTATGAGGCGTATTTTTAAATGCAAAATATAACGTTAGATAAACTATGCCAACAAATTGCCACCTTAAAACATCAAGCAGAGCAATTTGATAAAGCAAAACACTTTGCCAAAAATCGTTATATGCAAAAGCAACCCAGCTTATTTGAGCAGCACGTATTCGCCACTAAAAGCATGAACCTTACTGATTACGTAAATGAGATTCAAGACGAGGTAGAAAGATTACCACCTAGTGAGCATCGCCATGCTTATGGTTACGCATTAGATCGTATCACTAGCCAATTTCAAGCCGTGCTGAACGTTATTAAATCAACTCCAATTTGGCAAAAAGAAAATAAAAACCAATTCCGTCCAGCAAAACCCAAGGTTTATCAGCAAGCAGTAAAAAAAATCATGCAGTCGTCTCATGAACTATATGAAGAGCTTAAACAAAACCATGAATTTGAGCGTCGTTTAATATTAATGATTGAAGAACGTAAATTACATATGGCGAATTTAGGCCCCGCTAATGTAAAAAAGGTCAATCAAGAGATACTCGTACTACATGGTCGTTTAGGACGCTGTCGTAAAGCTATTTCAGCTACGGAAGATAAAATTCAAAAAGCTGAAAAACAACAACTAAAATAACCCCAAAGCTACTCTGTCGATTTATCTAGCGCTTTAGTATAAACTTACTTAAAACGCATAAGTATCAACAGCGCAAGAAAACTGATGCGATTACATGACGATATACATAACTTTTATGAAAAATAGTCATAGAATAAATAGTTAAGCGCCAGCTTGATAAACGATATTACGATGATCTGAAGGCTGACTTTTGTTGCACTGTATTAAACTAGTTATCTCAATTAGAATGGTTGTATATGGTACAACCTGAACAAACCGCAATTGCTGTAGCAATTACACAGATTGCCAAAAAGAAAGAGAACAAATGAGCGAATTAGAAGATGCACCAACACACGTAAAACTAGCAATTGATTTAATCATGCTTTTGGAGCAGCACGATATTGCACCTGAAGAAGTATTAAAAGCACTCGAAATTGTAAAAAGTGACTTTAGTCAAAAAAAGCAGCAAGCTGACTCACTGCTCAAATAGCATTCTTTACTCGCTTTTAAAAATACCCACATATGTTGGCTGAGTATTTGATTTGCTAGCGCGATACATGCCCGAGGTATTAAATGGTAAACTAATATTACCTTTGTTATCCACAATAATAACACCACCAGTGCCACCAATCGGCTTTAAGACTCCATTAATAACCTCATCACCTGCTTGTATAATGGTTTTATTTTGATACTTAACCCGTGCGCAAATATCTGCCGCGACATTGTAACGAATAAAATACTCACCGTGGCCCGTTGCCGATACTGCACATGACTCATTCTCAGCAAACGTTCCCGCACCAATAACCGGTGAATCGCCAATGCGCCCGAACCGCTTTGCAGTCATGCCACCGGTTGATGTACCTGCAGCAAGGTTACCTTTTTTATCAAGGGCTACAGCACCTACCGTACCCATTTTATAGTTCACAGGTAAAGCACGGTGCGCCGCTTGATAGTCTTTGCTAGTTGCCTTGGCTTTATCAAGTTTATCTTTGGCCTTTAACAGCGACTTATAGCGACTTTCGGTGTCAAATAAGTTGTTTTCAATCAATGGCACGCCCTGCTCTTTTGCAAACTCTTCTGCGCCTTGTCCACTGAGCATCACATGCACAGATTCTTCCATCACTAAACGTGCCAAATTAATTGGGCTTTCGACATGTTTAACTCCAGCAACAGCACCTGCTTGGCGATCACGGCCATCCATTATCGATGCGTCCAACTCATGCGCCCCATCATAAGTATATACCGCACCGCGACCCGCATTAAAGTAAGGAGAGTTCTCTAACACATTAATGGCTGCGGTTACAGCATCAAGGCTTTCACCCCCTTTAGCTAATACGTTATAGCCTGTTTCAACTGCTTCAGTAAGCTTTGCGCGATATTGTTTTTCTTGTTCTGGTGTAAAGGCACTTTTTTCAATCGTACCTGCCCCACCGTGAATAGCAATAGCAAAGGGTGCTTCGGCGGCATAGCTGATATTTGCGTAAGAAAACGCACTGCTGGCAATAATCGCAGCGAATAATGATTTAATCATAATGTGTTCTTTTAAAATGTGAGTAAAACTAATGTGAACAAAAAATAACTTTAATTCAAGCCCAACCAGATAAAAGACATAAAAAAAGCGCCCAGCGGCGCTTTTTATTATTCAATATTCTTGGCATTTATATTACGCCATTATACCAATTGCATTAATGATCTATTATTGCGATAAGTAAATAGCACAGTAATAATTTTAACGCAGTTAGGGAGTTATTTAACTCGCTCTAATGAATCATACGTTGGTATTAAGCATGCTGCGCTTTTAAACGCGCTAAACGAGCTACTTGATGTGTAGACGTTAAGAATGAATAGATTGGTGCTAAATAACCGCGTTTACGAAGATCTAAAAACTCTTCATCGCTTAATTCATTTAGCTTTTTCTCATCAATAAGGTAAATACCGTTGATGTCTTTTTTCTCGCCTTTAATATCAACTGTAAGCGTTTGCGCTACTAAAAGCTCTTTATCAGCTAAAAACTTAGTAAACGCCTCAGTAACATGAGAAAACTCAATAAAAGACACTAGCGCTTCTTTACGGCGTTTTAGGTAATCTGTTTCTTCACCGTTTTCAAATAATGTATTACCTTCAGCTTCACCAACTAGCGGGCTTGCTTCATCAATAACAATGCCGTATTGATCTTCTTCAGGATGCTTAACAAGACCAAGTGGGTAGCGTGTAGCGGCCATAGGTGCAAATGATGCTGTCCATTTACCGTCTTGGATAAATAAGTTTTCACCTGGCTCAAGGCCAAACATAGCAACCGCTTGGAATTGACCTGTTTCGTTATTTTTAACAAACGACATAGGAAATTCATTTGCCACGCGAGCAAACTCATGCGCAACGACCGGCACTAAGTGCTGCGTTTTTAAAAATTCTACATTAATGCCGTTTTGAATTTTAGTATTGGCATGTTTTTCGTTATGTAAAGGCTGTACTTGTTGCTCCGCCATGTTACTGCTCCATTAATTATTTAATTTATATTTTATTGCTGTTAGTGCCTTAAGGCTATAGGTTTTAACCACAAAAAGGAAGTGAAAATTTTGTGGCAATTTGTAGCAACAAAACAGATAGATTTTTTCCTATAAAACCGTCTATTTTTCATTCATAAAAACGGTATAGCATATTTAAAATCAAGTTTGATACAATCAATTAAGCCCATAATTTCAAGAAGCATTACGTAATGAAGCGTTTAGAGTTAAACCCTAGCTACAAAGTCACAAGTATTAAAATTAATGATATTAATGAAGATATATTGATTGTCGATGACTTTATAAAAGATGTAGAGCCGATAATGCATTTTGCAAAACAATACGCTTATTTGCACCCCGTTGGTAGTGACGGTACTTTATATCCAGGAAAACGAGATGATATGCCTGAACCCTACTTTAAAGTATTTATAGAATTAATTAATAACTTACTTGAGAAAAAACTTTTAAATACTGATGATAAAAATATTTACCTTCATAAAGCGAAACTCTCGTTAGTCACATTAAAGCCAGAAGAATTAAATACACTACAGAAAATGCCACATGTAGACTCTACAGATGATAAAACATTTGCCGCAGTTCATTATTTAGTCGGCTCCGAATTTGGTGGCACAGCTATTTATCGCTATGTTCCTTTTAATTTGATAAAAATAACTAAAGATAAAGAACATCTAGTCCATGAGATGATTGAACAAGTTAAAAATAACCCAATACAACATCAGAGTTACCTATCTGATAACACCTGCCTCTTTGAAAAAGTTGTCAACGTGAACGCAAAGTTAAACAGAATCGTTTTGTATAGAAGTAACCTACTTCACAGCGCAAATTTAAAAGATAAAAAAAATCACCTAGATAATATTAGCTTAGGCAGATTGTCTATCGCTTCATTTTTCAGAGTCTATTAGAGAACGCTGGCCTTAGTGGTTGAAATTCATTCAATTTAAAGAAACCTAAAAGGCTGCGCATGGTTAGTATTTATGTTAAACACCTACTTATTTAATAAATAAGCATACTAGAGCTGATTTAAGCTCAAAAGAGAAACATGCACTAATAAAGTCTTTACTAAATATATAAGTGATTAAGCTTTATTGCTTTTGTGAACCAAACTTCTTAATTTTATTAATTAACTCTCTGTGATCTAACAGTTCAGATAAAAGCTATTTCACTCTATATTACTAGCGTTTTTTTGCTCAGTTACTTTTTTCATTAATAAGGGGGTTACTTTAATGTATTAGCGCCATACTCCATACTGTTAAAACATATAAGTAATTATCAAAGCCAAAAAGATCAAATTTACTATCAAAATCCTCTCTGACCAAACTAAAGTACTGCCACCGAGCCAAGTTACTTTATAACTTTTCAGATTGTGAATCTGCATTTTTATTCTCAAGCCAATAAGCCGAATCTTTGCGATTCAGAAATACAATAACGCATTTTTATAAAATCAAAGGTTTATTTCCAAACGTATCTGACTTGCTTATTATAAGCATCCTTTAACAAAGGAATATCTGCGTGCAACGTAGGGGGCTGTTTAGTAAGTAAGCTGGCTGAGACAGCTCTAAAGGCTCAATAAAACCCTGCGACAAGCCTATTGCTACACAATTTTTATGTCACAATAGTTTTTTCGTCCTACTTTCATAGGTACTAAACCCGTAAATTGCTCCCCTAAATAGTGATATAATTTACTATGAGCTTGTTCATCATTCACATGCTTTGATGAATAAAAAAATCAATCCCCCTTGCCTTAAAACCCATCCTGCTTGATGAGCTGTTGAATTGTCTTAGGAGGAATAATAACGTCACTTGGTCGAGTTGGCACTTGTAACGTTAGAGCTGTATCTGTAAGCAAAAGGTTAGAACGCTCTAAAATCTACTCCTTTCTTATCGCCAAGGATTGCAGCCCCCTTAAGCAACCGCTGATAAAGTTATTGAAGCTCCTTGCTTTAAGAGTGCTCGATAGCCAGCACTGCTGTGTCGCCGTCTATAATTGCAATATTTTTTATCATTATTCACCCGAATTAATTATTCATAAAACATGAAAAAGCCCAGCTAAACTGGGCTTTCATCTATTAGTAGCTAATAATTAGAAACGAAGTGTTACGCCAAGCTTGTAACGAGCTTCACCTTCAAAGCTCCATGCAGGATAGCCATCTTTAAGCTCTGGGACGACTTCTGCGTCTGTCGGCGCAATACCGATTTGCACGCTATCTTCTTCAGTTAAGTTAACGGCTTCAAAGGTCAAGTCGATATTATCAGTTACGCTATAGTTAGCACTTAAATCAAGTGTTCCATATGATTGGTGTTCACGATTTCCATAAAAACCTGGTAATTCACGGATCATATACTCTGAACGCCAGTTATAAGCTAAGCGAGCTGAGTAAGTATCAGTTTCATAGTAACCAACTAGATTGACTGTATGCTCAGATGAATCTGAAAAAACCGGAATTAAATCAGAATAGTTTTCAGCATTTGAAGGCGCATCAACAAAAGTATAGTTTGCAGAGTAACCAAAACCACTGTCAAAACCATCTTGAATCTGTAGTTCAATACCTTCAATTTCACCGCCGCTAGAATTTAGCTTAGTAGAAAGCGTCCAGTTATCACCCTGAGTATCAGGGTCATATACACCAATTTGTTGGTTTAGTATTTGGCTAGAGGTTACAAACGAAGTAATGTCCTTAAAGAAGTACGTCGCACTGATCATACCATCACCATCAAAGTACCATTCAATACCTAAATCAGCTTGAGTCGCTTTAAATGGGTTTAGACCTACATTACCTTTAGTTAATACTTCATTTCCTGCAATACCATCTGAGTAACCTGCGAATGAAGAAGCAGAAAACATATCAGTGTAATTAGGACGAGCGATCACCTGTGATGCAGAAGTACGTAGAATAACATCTTCAACTAAGTCAAAAGCAATATTAACGCTTGGTAAGATATCGTTATAACTTGCTTTATCCGTACTTAGCGTACTTTCATAAGCGCCATTCTCAAAGCCGTAATAATCAGATTCTGCATCTGTTGAGATATAACGTAAACCAAAGTTACCACGAATAGCGTCAGCTGAGAATTCAGCCATTGCATAAAGTGCTATATTCTCTTCTTCTATTTTACCATAAGCAGAACGGTAAACTTCAGAATTGCTATCAAAGCTCACAATGGATGCTTTTGCATCTGCTATCATCGCATCAAAATCTGGCTCAGGCAAAGTAAATCCAGCACCAGAGGATATTGTGCCTGAATAATATTTTTCACCATCACCAGTAGGTAAAGTATCAATTAATGAGGTTGAAAAAGCTTCCTGTTTTACTTCATGATCGGTCCAACGGAAACCAGTTTTAATTGCAGTGATTGCACCAAAATCTACTGGAAAAGAAAAATCTAACTGTGCGTAAGTTTCTTCATCTGAGTTTGGTTGCTTTTTGAGTGACCAACTAGCAGGTGATAAATCGCCTGCAAAATCAGAAGGCTCAAAATGATTATTGGCTATATCAATCTTAATAACTTCGCCTGTAGCATCATATGTACCCGCATAATCAGCTGGAACACCAATAAAGTTACCGTAGTTAGTCGTTAAATCAGTACCACCTTCAGACTCTGTTGTACCAACACGGCCTGACACTGTAAAGTTTTCAGCGTCATATTTGAAGTTCAAATCTGCAGTATCTGATTTCATACTTGCTACACGAGCCCAAGTTTGAGCCCACCCACCATTTTCATCTGTTCCTACACGGCGATAGAAAGTACATGTGCCAGAAGCGTTAGTTTGTTCACACGCAGCTTCTTTGTCATCTGGGAATATTAGGAAG
>NZ_JBQSVO010000065.1:0-20886 GCF_052376275.1 Pseudoalteromonas sp. AOP7-A1-14
GTACCAACAACGGTCAGCTAATTTTTATTTATACCCCATATGTTTACTAAGCTGAACCGGGGTACTAATCAAAGCGCATCACTTTATTTCGGCCTGCATTTTTGGCTTTGTATAATGCTTTGTCTGCGGCTTTTATGAGCTTGTCGGCTTGGTTTTTTTTGCTCGCGATAAAACAATGATAACCGATACTAAGAGTTAGTTTTTCAGACACTGTTGAATACGGGTGCGCAATAGCAAGTTCATTGATTGAAGATTTAATAAGGGTGGCAAAGTTGTGGCAGCTTGCTTTATCAGTAATAGGTAAAATAAATGCGAACTCCTCTCCACCGTAACGAGAAACCAAGCCTCCTTGGCGTTTAGTTAGAGCTTGTAGCGTGCTGGCTACTTGTTTGAGGATCTCGTCGCCTTGCTGATGGCCAAAGTTATCGTTGTATAACTTGAAAAAGTCTATATCACATATAATTAAACTGATTGGTTGTTGGCTTCTGGCGCTGCGTTGAATTTCGATTTTTAGGGTGCTGTCGAATTGGCGACGGTTAGCAATATTGGTCAGACTATCCAAGTTTGCTAGGTTTTGTAGCTCTTCGTTTGCGCTAAGTAATTGTTGCTGTATTTGCTCAATACGCAGCTTATAGGAAACGTTTTTTAACGAATTTGTGATGATGTCACCGACTAGCTTTATTCTGATCAGATCCGTTTCATTCCAATTACGAGTATTTTTAACGCAATCACAACCTATAAAACCGACTAATTTTTGCTCTGATTTTAGGCCAATACACAAAATTGATTTTATATCTTCAGCAGTGAATTCGGTTTTTTCTTTATGGGCTTCTTCAGGCAGTAACATCACATCCGGGATGTTAAACACATGTTGTTCACTCATCATTTTGAAAAAATAAGGTAGTGAATTTTGCGGTATATTTTGTAAGTGAGTTTTAAATGGCGTTATATTTTCATTAACCCACTCGTGCGTGTTGCTCATTATTTTATCGCTTTCACTAAATTGAAATACATAACTGCGGTCTGCATTGCAGAATGTGCCAATGGTTTGTAGGGCGCTTTCAATTTTAGCGTCTAGATTATCTAATTGAATATCAATGATCTGTGTTGATATTTTTGATATAACCTCATCAAAATCAGCATCGTATGAATTTTTTGATGGTGTTTTTTTGGTGCAAATAACAAGCGTTAAAGATGTACTAACGATACTGTAATTAAGCTCGATTACCGTCGATGACTGTGAACTTGTAATAAGTACTTCACGTACTGAAAGTTGTTTTTTGGGGATAAAAAAATCGTTATTACTTAGCGGTTGCTGGTTTGTTGTATCAAAGAGTTGTATATGGTTAAAAATATGAGTTATAGAGTCTTCTATATTTGTTAGCTTAAAAAGCTGCTGCGCCTGAGCATTCGCAAAGACATTACCCGTCTGTTTGTCGTAGGCAAATGCAGCTAACGGCAAAATAGATAGTGTAAATTGTATGTCTTTAATCGCGGATGTACTCACAAGCTTATAACCTAAACTTTAAAACATAGTTAGATTACATTTACTCACAAATAAATGATAGTAAATACATGTTTTTGTTACATCGAATAGTTTGAAGGAGTTTTTTAGTGCGTTTGGATTGCTGTCGTATTATAATTGCTACTGTATATCATTACCACTGTGTACCATTACTTTTAGAGTAGAGCCAGCGGCTAACGTATTCTTATCCTTTTCACAATTCAAATGCACTTTATGCTGACAGGTAATTTAACTTTTCCATGACGGATATTACAACTCATCAATCTTCAAGAAGACGTTTATTAATTGCTCTGGCCATTACATGCACGTTTATGATTATTCAGGTTATTGGCGCTTATTTTTCAAACTCGTTAGCTGTGCTAGCAGATGCGGGACATTTATTTGTTCATAATAGTTCGCTATTCATTGCCTTAATAGCCTCAAGTTTAGCTATTCATTTAGCTAAAACATACAATGATGGTTACCATAAAGCTGAGCTTGTAGGTGGTTTGATCAATGGCATATTATATTTAGCAATTAGCTTAATTATTATGTACGAAGGTGGTGAACGTTTTTTACATCACCACCAGGGACAAGGACAAGAGATAAATAGTTATTTAATGTCACTTGTAGCTTCAATTGGCTTCTTATTTCACGGTGCTGCCGCTTGGATTTTATATAAAGGTCGTAAGGCGAGCGTTAATATTTATGCCGTGTTTTTACATTCATTTTTTGATTTAATCTCAACAGTTTCTACCTTTATCGCGGGCGTGCTTATTTATTTAACGGGCTACACGGTGATTGATATTATCTCAAGTATGTTTATTTCTTTGTTCGTCCTATTTACAGGGATTAAGGTGATTAGTCGTTGTGTTAAGGGTCTTCGTGAAGACAGCGCGCGCTTGCCCGATGTTGGGTTAGTTGAAAAAGCTATTGCCCATATTGAGCATGTATATAATGTGCATAACGTAACGGTTGCCAAGCGAGATAAGCTGCTTGAAGTCGGCGCTCATGTGGTGCTAAAAGAGCATTGTACAATTGAAAAGCATGATGAACTATGCCGTTTAAAAGTAGAGAAAACCTTAGCCGAAAAATTTAATATACGTATTTGTGTACTGCAAATTGAAAGACATGAATGCCATTAAATAGCTCTTGAAATTTTTAGCCAATATGAGCCATGAAATACGCACGCCCTTAAATTAGATGTTCAGGTTATAAATATAGCGGAACATATTAAATAAATTAGTGAGGTTTTTGCTAATACCATTGGTACGTGATGCGGTGGTATTTAACTGCGTAATAGATAGTGGTATTGGTATTTCAAGCACACAGCAAGCTAATCATTTTAATGAGCTTATACAAGCTGATATCTCGACAACGCGTAAATACGGCGGAGCAGGTCTTGGGCTTACCATTATTAACCGTAAAGCATGTATTACTTGTTGAAGATAACCCAATCAATCAAGTTGTTATATCTAAAATAATGCTACAAACCGGTTGTACAATCGAGTTATCAAATGATGGCTAAAGCACTTGAATGTATTGTTAAAAGCGCCCTGATTTAGTGTTGATGGATTGCCAAATACCAAATACCAAATGCCGAATATGGATGGTTTTCAATGTACTCAAAAGATTCGCCATAACCTTAAAAAATTATAACTTCTTCTTTAGGGCATTGTTCGGCTATTGTGGGGTTGCAAAGTAATGCCCTTATTATTTTTAATAAAGATTTACTTATTCTGATCTAATTAGGTACTTCGCTTTAAGCTAAAATAAAATGGCAAAATTAAAAGTAGCATCACTGTTATTACGTTGAAATAAATATATACTCCATGAAAAAACATACTGTTAGGAGATAGCATGAAACGCCATATTTATAATGCAAAAAAATGTCAAAGTGTTTTGTTGATCATTGATGTGCAAGGTAAGTTAGCTCCGGCAATGACTCGTTTTGACGAAGTGGTTAATACCACATTACAGCTGTTAAACGCAGCACAGTTAATGGCTATTCCGACAGTTATTACACAGCAATATAAACAAGGTTTAGGTGCCACAGAGCCGCAAATTGTAGAGCAAGCAACAGATGCAATATATTTTGATAAAACTCACTTTAGTGCCTGCCAAGAACCTGGATTTATCAGTACGCTAAACAAGTACCAAAAACCGCAAATTATTATTGTTGGTATGGAAGCGCATGTGTGTGTACTTCAAACGGCGCTTGATTTACTCGCCTCTGATTATCAGGTATTTATTATAGCCGGCGGGGTAAGCTCAAGACGCGACAATAATAGAGATATTGCTATAGCGCAATTACGCCAAGCAGGAGCGGTGATCACCAGTGCTGAAAGTGTTATCTTTCAGTGGGCAGAAGTGGCAGCCACCCCCCAATTTAAAGATATATTGAAAATAGTAAAATAATCGAAAGGTACTGTTTTGTCGTATGAGCTTATAATACATTACTATTTTTTAGTTGTTCAAACATACACAGCAACTTAAAACTATCAATTAAGCACTATTAAGCCATAACAACCCAGCGCAACAAATAACGTTGCCGCGATTATTCTCACCTTGTTAAGAGCTATACGTTTTAAAAGAGCATTACCGGCATAAATAACAGGAACGTTTGCGATTAGCATACCAAGCGTGGTGCCGAGTGTAACCCACGTTACAGATTGATATTGTGCGCCAAGTAATACAGTGGCAATTTGTGTTTTGTCGCCAATTTCTGCAATAAAAAATAACCCCAAGGCTACTACAAAAGCCCCGTAATGGTCGTATTTATGGCTAACCTGCTCATTTTTATCAGGTATTAGTAACCATAGCCCAACAAAAATAAAACTAATATTTACAACATAGGGTAAGTAGGGGTTATTAAAGGTGTCTGCTAAATAGTCACCAAACCACGCAGATAACCCATGATTAATAATCGTTGCGACAAAAATACCTAGTATCAGTGCAGACTTTTTTGCAAAACGGGCGGCCAGTAATAGCGATAAAAGCTGTGTTTTATCGCCTATTTCTGCCAGGGTGACAGTGACGGTTGATGTGATAAATGTATCCATATTTACTACTACTAGGCGGGACTACTAAACCAAGGTAAACACCTATCTCCCGCCATGAGGATAGAGTTTACCCAGGTCTTGCCGATAATGCTTGCTACATTACAAACTTACCATGCACATAAGGTGCAATTATGTTGATAAGTTTACCTAGTGACGTTCTTAATACGACACTAAGCAGGCTACTCCCCCGAGAAGTACAGACTTTAGCATATTTATTTTTTATAGTAAAGGCGCAGGCCATTAAGCAATAGTGTAAATAGCCACTAAAAGCTATTATTTGAAACGTCTATCAGGTCTCCGCTTTGAGCTACTTTGAAATAAATGGTGCTTTTTAAAGATGCATTATTTGCACTGATAAAAAAATTGCCGTCTTCTTCACTGTTTATAGCAACATTAGCTTCAGTAAGCGTTTTCCAAGAGCTATCTAACTTACCTACTGCAAAGCCAAAATCTTTAAAGGTCATTTGTTTTGCTGACTTAATCGCTATTTTAATGGCTTGTTTGCCATTAATATGGTCGTGCCCAGCATGGGCAAAAGCATTAAAGCTAAAAAAAGTGGCTATTAATATAAGTGTTGTTAAAAGTGTTTTCATTGGTTTTTCCTATTTTTGTAATCCAATTATTTTATATTGGCCTTTCACTAAAAGCTGTATGGCCACCGGGTTATTTGAGTTGTTTTTCCAGTACCAGCCATGAGAGCCCGTAAATGGGGCGGTAAAACTGCCTTTCATTTCGTTTAACTCGGCAATCGCATAGCTTTCGAAATAACCGGTCGTATCGTCTGCAGGCTCCCCGTGCAAATCAAAATGCAAGGAAGCTCCATCGGTCATCCATTCATAGGTTATTTTTTCATATTGCTGCATTTCAAATTTATATTCAATACCATGGTTTGCTGGGATGGAAACTTCAATTATTTGAAAATCTGTACTGCCGTTTTTGAGCGAATCCGGCGCTTTAATTGATTCTTTCTCTGATGCTTGGGCTATCTTAGTGAGGCCTAATTGTTTTCCTATTCCGGTTGGGTCAATATTATATTCTGCCGGAAGAATAAATAGCACAAGGGCGACTATTGCGACTAATAAAGCGGTGATACCGGCTTTTGTTAGTGTTTTTGAACTGACTGTATGTTGCATATATTTCTCTAAATTAATTAATCATATAACCGGTTAATTGAAAGCCGACCAGCATTAAACCAGCGCTCATCAATGCACCGTTGGTGAATGTTGAAAAGCGTTGAAAAGACGGTCGTTTACGCCACGCATTAATGGCAATTAAAATAACCGCAAGTGCTAAAAATTGGCCAAGCTCCACGCCTATATTAAAGGCTATTAGGTTTGCAAGTAATCCATCTTGGGGTAATTGAAATTCTTGTAGCTTGGTTGCGAGACCAAAGCCATGGAACAAGCCAAAAATTAACACCGCCGATTGTGTATTCGGCTGATAATTAAAGCAGCGTTTAAAGCCACCTAAGTTATCAAATCCTTTGTAAATCACCGAAAAACCAATAATTGCATCAATCAAGTAAACATTTATTTGAATGTCGTTCAGTACCCCCAATAGCAAGGTTGTACTGTGTCCTATGGTAAACATAGTGACATAAAGCAACAAATCTTTACTGCGGTATAAGAAGAAGATCACACCGATTAAAAACAATATATGATCGTAGCCAGTGATCATGTGTTTTGCACCAATATAAATAAATGCTGCAAACTGTACGCCTTGGTTTTGCTCTAAAAAAGCACGCGTGCTGTCATCTACTCCGTGTGCAAGTGTTTGCAGGCTAGTTAAAGCCAAAACAAGCATCATAAACGCTACGGTAAAGCTTATTATTTTAGTTGGCATTGTGACGCTCCAACGTTTTAGTTTCAGTCAAAATAGACTCCTTTTCATTGTCCAAGACAATACCGTGCGGGGCTTACAAACAATATTAGTAAGGTCGATGAAGTAATAGCATCGATCACTAGGGTAGGTAAAAGCAGGCTGCTAAAAATAATTGCCTATTAGTCCTATTTTGAGCTTTATTATTTTCACAAATCAGCTATTTAGAACAGATACTATAGCTTAAAACCTAAACTAAATGTAACAGGAAATATTATCAATAAAATCAGAGTTATTAAGTTATTTATTTTAATGGTTTTTTACTGCTTGAGATACTTCTTAGCCTTTAATGAGTTGTACGGCGAAAATGCAGCGCTTCATAAATAACCTCTACGTGAATAATTATGATGTGTGAAGCCAAGATTTGACCCTTCACCCTTTCTATTCGTTGGTGCTGGAAAATGGAAAGTTTTGCATGGCGACTATATATGCCAGAAGGGCAGTATTCCAAAGTTTATACAGTGATAGAGCGGGCTCTTAAAAGCTGGGAAGTCCACATAGTGGTGTATGCAAGTCTGCACACTACGATACTCCGTGCCCTATCAGAGAAAGCTGTGGGGCATATCAGCGAGCTAAAATATAACAAGTGACTAAGGTTATGACCGTCCGTTTATGGCACTTTGATGAAGTTCGGCTTGGAGCGAAAAGCAGACATTGACCGTTAATCGTTTCAACGACGGCAATTAGCCATACGTTGCATGTTTGCTCCCTTACTGGTTTTACGATATCCAAAACCGACATAACGACCATTAAGCAAATACCAAAGTAAAATAGGTATGTGCTCCAATCATATAGCCAAAGAGGATAAAGCGTTAATAGCACTGCTACAGGCCCTAGAATGCTGAAGACAGCTCTGGTATGGTTTTTATTTTTGTGCCAGTTGTATAAGTTTACCAATAGTTCCAAAGATGCAAAAATAGGTAAAAGCGTATTTACAGCTATTCCTTCGAAGTGAGAGAAGAAGCCTAGTCCTAATGCCGATGCAAGTGACCTTAATGCAGGGAGGCAGGCCGTGCCGCTAGCCAAACGCCACTAGAGCCTACTCTGTCTAATATTTTATTTATCATTTGAAAGTCTATTGGTTGATATTACCATCATTCTAAACTCCGTATACAAGTACGGAGTCAATCATTTTAATGAGTCAATTATGGGGCAATGTGTTGGATCTTCGTTTTGCATACAGGTATTTGTCATACCCACAATTACTTTCTCTAAACGTTGAAGGTCATTAATTTTGTCTCGAATGATTGCTAACTTTTGTCGGTTTAATAGCTCAACTTGAGCGCAGTTGCTGTCCATAGACATTAGCGATTTTATTTCTCTTAACGTAAAGCCGAGCGCTTTGGCTTTTGTGATAAACCTAAGTTGTCCTGCTATTGATTCGTCATATTGTCTATAACCAGATATTGGTTTTTCAGGTTGTGTAATCAGTCCTTCTCGTTCATAAAAACGAATGGTTTCTACATTTAAATTTAATGATTGTGCTAATTTGCCAATGGTTTTCATTATTGCCTTTGTGAATACTACTAATCTAAAGTTATATTTAGTTCAACTATCTAATGACTTGATAATGCCACAGACTTCAATTGTACCGTCAGACCCGCAAGAGCTTGCCATTAGTTTTAACTCTTTTTTGAGTGCATTCAATTCCTTCATTCGTTGATTAACTAAAGTTAGTTGCCGATCAATTAATGCATTTACACTAGAGCAACTCTCCTCTGGCTTGTTTTTTAATTCAATGAGTCGCTTAATATCATTAAGCGGAATATCTAAACTTCGACAATGCTTTACGAACTCTAGCTCTTTAAATGCCTTATTAGAATACAACCTGAAATTCCCTTCAGTGCGATCAGGATCTGACAGCAAGCCCTCCTTTTCATAATATCGGATGGTTTGTACTGAATACCCCGATGTTTTCGATAACTCACCAATTTTCATAAAATTTCCAAATAAACTTGACCCTATAGTCACTATAGGATTTATAGTTAGAGCATACAAGTTAATCGGAGATGAAAATGAGCGATTGTGGGTGTGAAGTTGAGCTAAAAGATAACCAGCAAAAAACGGTGCTTTATTGGCTTCTGGCTATCAATGCCTCGATGTTTGTTTTTGAAATTGGCTTTGGTTGGTTATCAGAATCAACGGCTTTAATTGCAGATTCGTTAGACATGCTAGCGGATGCAATCGTCTATGCAATTGCACTATACGCGGTGGGAAAGTCAATCCAACATAAGGCTAATGCTGCTTTAGTGAGTGGCTATTTCCAACTGGGGTTAGGCGTGCTAATTCTAATGGATATTGCTAGAAGGCTGTATGGTGAAAGTGAGCCTCACTCTTGGTTTATGATTGGCGTAGGCATGGTTGCTTTAGTTGCAAATGTGATTTGTCTCATCCTTATTCGAAAGCACAACAACGATGAAGTACATATGAGAGCTAGCTGGATATTTTCAGCGAATGATGTAATTGCAAATCTTGGTGTCGTTATCGCAGGCATACTCGTTATGGTGCTGAAACAGCGTTGGCCTGATATCGTCATTGGTAGCATCATTTCAATGTTAATTCTTCGAGGCGCTTACCGAATACTAAGCGATGCTAAACAAGAATTAGCTGTTGCTGAGAAAACACGTTAAACACCAAATGAAGATAAACAATCAACCTTTGGTTGTTCAAAGTAAGGAAACATCAATGAATAGCAAATATCTAGAAAAAACCAAGATAGTAAATTTTGAACACTCTACAATTCAATCATTAATTTCTGAGCGTAATTGGCAAGAACTCGATGACTTCAACAAAATTGGTGCAGCCTACCAATTTGTTAAAGATGAAATATTATTTGGTTACAATGAGAGTGATGATATTTCAGCAAGCAGTGTTTTAGCCGATGGTTACGGACAATGCAATACCAAGGGTAACTTGCTGATGGCTTTGTTACGAGGATTAGGTATTCAATGTCGTTTTCACGGCTTTACTATTGAGCAGCGATTACAAAAAGGAGCTATTCCAACTTATGTATTTTGGTTAGCACCTAAATATATCATTCATAGTTGGATTGAAGTTTATTTCAAGGATCGTTGGATAAACTTAGAAGGCTTTATATTAGATGAACAATATTTAAGTTCACTACAGCACAAATTTAGTCAAATAAAAAACGAATTTTGTGGTTATGGTGTTGCAACAAAGTGTTTCTCTTCGCCAGATACAGATTGGCGTGGTCAAGATACCTATATACAAAAAGAAGGTATTCATGATGATTTTGGTGTTTATAATTCCCCTGATGAGTTTTATCTCGAAAAAGGAACTAACTTATCAGGAATCAAACGTTGGATGTATCAACGAGTGATCCGTCACTTTATCAATTTTAACGTAGTCAATGTAAGAAATTTAAAAGTTCTTGAGGTGGAAAATGCACAATCATAGCCATAGCCATTCGCATGGAAAAGACGACCGTATAGGTTGGACATTTTTCCTTAATGTTTCATTTACTATTATCGAATTTATTGGTGGTTGGCTAACCAACAGTACCGCTATTATGGCTGATGCTGTACATGACCTGGGTGACAGTTTATCTATAGGATTCGCTTGGATACTGAGTCGTTTCTCGGATAAAGAAGCATCCGATAGATTTAGCTATGGCTATCGTCGTCTTACCCTGTTTGGCGCATTAATTAACAGTATTGTATTAGTTATTGGTTCTGTCTGGGTGCTATTTGAAGCAATACCAAGATTATCTAATCCTGAAATGCCAATGGCTGAAGGAATGTTGGGTCTTGCATTACTTGGGGTTGCTGTTAATGGGTATGCAGTATTTAAACTAAAAGCGGGTAAAACGCTGAACGAAAAAGTACTTACGTGGCATTTGCTTGAAGACGTACTTGGCTGGGTTGCAGTCCTAATTGTTTCTATCGTGCTGCTTTTTGTAGATCTACCAATATTAGATCCTTTGCTTTCTATAGGCTTTACACTGTTTATATTGTTTAACGTTTTGAAAAACCTGAAAACAACATTGGCACTATTTCTTCAAGCTACACCTGATGAAGAAGTGCAGAATAATATTGAAAAAGCGATAAAGGCTATACCTGAAATTAATGGGATTCATCATATGCACTTTTGGTCATTAGACGGGGAAAGTCACGTATTAACTGCTCACCTAGAGTTAGCCCATAACTTTGAGGTTGATAAATTAATTAGGCTAAAACAACAAGTGGCTAAGGAACTTTCTTCTTATAATTTATCTCATACAACCATTGAGTTTGAGTTTCCTCAAGAAACTTGCCGTGACGAGCATGAAAAACATGCGCATGGCTAGTTTAGAAAACCTTTTTTTGATATTATAATTTTTCATATTTAAGTAGGTGTTTATTTTGAAATTCAATGTTGCGTTAAAAATACTATTAGTCGTTTCGATTGTTTTGCAATCGTTAACTGCTGTTGTATCCGCAACACCTGAGAATCACCAAATAGATATAGAGCACCTTCAAATTCAACATGATCATGCAGATGATCGAAATGTCTCAAATGATAATGTAGGTGATGAGCAGCATAATGAAAAAGATTGTCATCACTGCGGACATTGCAGTGGCAGCCACTTATCTTGGATTTTAGTCAGTAATTCAAATACCACGGGCAAACTAAACATTATCAATAAAACGCCTTATCAAATTGATCAAACAAGTACCTTTCTTGAAGCGATACTTCGTCCGCCTATTTCTTAATTAGATTAATTTTTAATGACCTATTTATCCTTTAATAATGGATAAAGGTTTCGTGTTTATTAATTTTAAAATTAAGAATTTTTATGTATATATATTTAAAAAATGCAGGTTTAGTCCTGTCTTTATGTATGGCTGTGAGTTTTTCAGTTGCCACTTATGCCAAACAGAAAAGTATTTCATGGCTAGATAGTCAAATAAATAAAGATCCCGAAGTTGTTGCGGCTAAAGAGTTACTTAATGCAAGTAATCATAGAGCCAAGAGCTTAACTAAAGCCGTATATAACCCAGAGCTTGAAGCAAGCTATGAAAAAGAGGGTGATTTTGATAATTATTCTATTGGTATCAGTCAAACGATTGATTTTTGGGATAAGCAATCAGCAAATAAAAGCATTGGTGAAATTGGTGTTTATGCAAACCAGCAACAATTGTTATCTCTACTCGATTCTAAAAAGGCTAACGCTTTAACTGCAATAGTTAATTGGCAAGCAGCAAAAAAGGTGGCTCAGTTACTTTCAGTAAGAGAAAATCAATTACAAACGCTCGTTGGAATTATTGAAGATAAGCGAAAAGCAGGACTTTTAGAGCCACTTGACGCTGAACTGGTTTATTTAAACTTGTCCCAAGTTTTCAGTGAAATATCTGAGTCGCAAATTGCTTTGAAAAATGCAGAGGTAAATGTTCAGGAGTTATTGCCTGATTGGACGCCTAATACTACCAATTTGTTTTCATTTACTTTTGGAGCAACAAACTATTCATTTAACTCTCAGTGGGTTGAGGAACATCCAAAAGTTAAACTCGCTAGAGCGCAATGGAAGATAAAACAATCTAAAGCTCAACTAACCACTATGGAATCTAAAGCCAATCCAACCATTGGAGTTAACGCAGGGAAAAGTGGAGATGAAGACTTGATTGGCGTGACTTTCTCAATGCCTTTAAATATCAGAAATAACTATTCAGATACTGTTAAAGCCGCTTATTCAGAAGCAATTGCAGCAGAGGCTAACTTTCGGTCGGTTTATCGAAAGCAGTCATTTGAAGCAAAAGCTAATTATGAATCGCTTATTGTCAGTAAAAAATATTATGAGCAATGGCAAAAACTGACAAAAGGCAGATTAGATAGCAGCGAAAACTTATTAAATAAGCGCTGGGAAGCTGGTGACATTAATACTTCTGACTACTTACTTGCATTAAATCAACGTGCGGAAGGGCTTCATGCAGGAATACGTTTGGAAAATCAATTCAAGCTTGCAGAAATATCCTTCATTTTAAGTATGGGTCAGTTATCCAAATTTGAGATTTGAGCGCTTTGTTTTTTCAGTAGCGAAAAACGAAATCTTAAATTTATTAAAAATATAGGTTACAAAAATGAATACAGTAATTAGTAAAAAATTTTTAGCCGTAGTAATTAGCTGCCTGTTAGTTGGGTTTACTACAAATCATGATGCTTTTGCACAGTCGTCAGATGGAACTGGTTCTGTCACAAACGTTTCGAAACAAGAAGAAAAAGAACATCAAGATGAGCATGAACACGAAAAGGGACATGAAGAAGATAAAGGTGACCATGACGAGCACGGCCATGAAGGTGGTAATAAAGAGGGAGAAGAAGGACATGAAGAAGGTATCACTATTGATCCAAAGAAGATGTCGCTTGCTAACATTAAAGTGGAAAGTGTTAAGCCTGAATATCAATTTAGCTCCGTATATGCACCTGGCGAAATAAAAGCTAATGGCTATAAAAGTTATGTGGTATCACCACGTACAGAGTCAGTCATTATCAGTCGCCATGCAGCGCTTGGCGAGTATGTAGAAATAGGTCAGAAGTTAGTTACATTATTTAGTGAAGCAATGGCACAAGCACAAGCTGACTATTTAATCGCTTCAACCGAATGGCAACGTGTAAAAAAGCTGGGTAATAAGACGGTGAGTGAAAGTCGATTATTACAAGCTGAAACAACATACAATGCGAGCTATGGCAAGCTCATTGCTTTAGGGTTAACTGAAAAAGCAATAAATGGTATTTCTAACAAAGACATTAAAGCATTTGGACAATATGCATTAACGGCGCACCGTGAAGGTGTCGTGCTTCAAGACGACTTTATCCAAGGGCAACGTGTTGATGCTGGGGATTCAGTCATGTTGTTAGCTGATGAAAAACAACTATGGGTTGAAGCAAAAGTTTCTCCAAATAAAAAGCTAAATTTATCAATTGATTCTCCTGCGGTACTTAAATTAGAAGGCCAGAGTTACAATGCCAAAGTTATCCAAGAAGCCCATACAATTGATCCCGTAACTCGTACAAGAATTATTAGATTGGGGGTACAGAATGCTGATGATAACCTTCATTCAGGTATGTTTGTAAAAGTTTACTTTCAGTTTGCCACAAAGCAGAAAGTGATGGCTGTGCCAGAAGAAGCATTGATCCGCAGCGCAGATGGTGATTGGACCGTATTTGTCGAAGACCACCCTGGAGAATTTAAAGCTGTAGAAGTAGAACTAGGCCGAGCCTTAGGTGATTTTAGGGAAATCATTGGCCTTGATAGTGGGACGCGAATTGTAACCAAAGGCGCATTTTTTGTTGCTTCTGAAATCGCTAAAGGCGGATTTGATCCGCATAACCACTAAGGAGCAAGACTATGTTTAATAAAATAATAGATTGGTCTGTTAATAATAGACTCCTGATTTTGATTGCGCTGTTTGCCACAATTGTCGGCGCAATTATGGTTATACCAAAACTAAATTTAGATGCCTTTCCTGATGTTACTAATGTTCAAGTTGCTGTAAATACTGAAGCGCCAGGACTAGCTGCTGAAGAAGTTGAACAACTCATTACGTACCCCATTGAAGCGGTCATGTATGCCTTACCTGATGTAGAACAAGTGCGCTCAATTTCTAAAACAGGCTTGTCTGGCGTCACGGTTGTTTTCAAAGAAGGCACCGACATTTACTTTGCAAGACAACTTGTATTTGAGCGTCTTCAAGCCGCAAAAGAACTGATACCAGAAGGTGTCGGCACACCCGAAATGGGGCCAAACACCTCAGGGCTAGGCCAAGTATTTCAGTACCTTCTTATTTCAGATAAAGATGCAGGCTATGATGCTATGGCACTCAGGAGTCTCAATGATTGGGTAGTAAAATTACTCGTTATGCCTGTCGATGGTGTTACTGATGTACTCTCCTTTGGAGGTATTGTTAGGCAGTACCAAGTAAATGTAGATCCATCTAAGCTTCTTTCTTATAACCTAACGCAAGAAGACGTTGTTGGTGCCCTAGATAACAACAATGCCAATGTTGGCGGATGGTATATGAACCGTGGGCAAGAGCAGCTTGTTATTAGAGGTGCAGGTTGGTTTGAAAGTGGTGACGCTGGTATTAGTAATATCAAACAAGTTCCCGTCAAAACAGTTGATGGGACAGTTGTGACGGTTTCGGATATTGCTAAAGTTGAAATGGGCAGTGAAATTCGTCAAGGTGCTGTCACAATGACGCGCAAAACCGAAGACGGTAAAGTCGAAAATTTAGGTGAAGTTGTCTCTGGCATTGTCTTAAAACGCATGGGGTCTAATACTAAAGCCACCATTGATGGTATCAATGCAAGAATCCCATTGATTAATCAAGCATTGCCTAAAGGTGTTCGCTTTGAACCATTTTATGATCAGGCTGATTTGATTGAAAAAGCCGTTGATACAGTAGTTGATGCACTATTACTAGCATTTATTTTCATCTGTATTGTATTAGCACTATTTTTAATGAATATACGTGCAACCTTCCTTGTCCTAATATCTATTCCAATTTCAATTGGTATCGCGTTAATGATCATGGCTTGGTGGGGCATTTCTGCAAACCTTATGTCATTGGGTGGCATTGCCGTAGCCATTGGTATGCTAGTTGATGGTTCAGTCGTGATGGTTGAAAACATGTTTAAGCATTTAAATAGACCAGACTCTACCCATTTAAAAACTGTAAAAGAAAGAGTGCCTAGTGCTGATACTGATCCACATGATGTAGAACAAGATGAGCATGGTATTAAGTTACGTCTTCAAAATGCGGGTAAAGAAGTGGCTCGTCCCGTATTTTTTGCAGCTTCTATTATTTTAGTCGTATTTACGCCTTTATTTAGCTTTGAAGGTGTTGAGGCAAAGTTATTTCAACCTATGGCAATAAGCATCATTTTAGCTGTTATATCTGCTATTGTGGTTGCGTTGTTTGTTGTACCCGCTTTAGCTACTTATTTATTTAAGTCAGGTGTAAAAGAGAGGGAAAGCTTTGTTCTTAGGCCATTAGACAAACTCTACAGAAAAGGGCTTACATTCGCACTAAAACGCACCAAATTAGTCATTTCAGCCGCACTTATATTAGTTTTCTCTGCCTTTGCATTAGTTCCATTAATTGGTACTGAATTTGTACCTGAGTTAGAAGAAGGGACGATAAACTTAAGAGCAACGCTTGCACCTTCTTCCAGTTTAGATACCGCGCTCACTGTGGCACCAATTCTAGAAGAAAAACTAATGGCTTTCCCTGAAGTAACCTATGCATTAAGCCGAATTGGTCGAGCAGAAATAGGTGGAGACCCAGAGCCTGTGAATAACATCGAAATTTACATAGGGTTGAAGCCTGTTTCTGAGTGGACCAGTGCATCTAATCGATATGAACTTCAAGGAAAAATGGAGAGATCTTTAGAAGAATTCCCTGGGTTGCTACTCAACTTTTCTCAACCTATTGCGACTCGTGTCGATGAGCTACTATCTGGTGTTAAGGCTCAGTTGGCGATAAAGTTGTTTGGGCCTGAACTTGAGGTACTGGCGGCTAAAGGTCAAGAAATAGAAACAGCAATTAAAAACATTGAAGGTGCAAGGGATGTTGCATTGGAGCAAATTGCTGGTGAAGCGCAATTGGTGATAAGTCCTAACAGGCAAGAACTATCACGCTTTGGATTGTCTGTGAGTGACATAATGGAGGTTGTGCGTGATGGTATTGGTGGTGTTGAAGCCGGACAAATAATCAATGGTAATGAACGTTATGATATTTACGTTCGCATAGAGGAAGAGTACCGAAGTAACAAAGAAGCTATTGCTGATATTCGGCTTCAATCACCTACTGGTGCTTGGGTGCGGCTGGGTGACGTAGCCTCAGTCTCATTTGAGTCAGGCCCACCACAAGTTAGACGCGATGATGTACAACGAAGAGTCGTTATCCAAGCAAATGTACAAAATCGAGATATGGGAAGCGTGGTTGCCGATATCAGAACGGTAATTGCTGAAAAGGTTGACTTACCTTCAGGTTATTCTGTTTCGATTGGCGGCCAGTTCGAAAGTCAAAAACGTGCTCAAAATAGGTTAGCTATAGTTGTACCTTTATCGTTAGCACTAATCGCACTACTACTTTACTTTGCCTTTGGTTCTGTTGGTCAAGCTATGCTGATATTGGTCAACGTGCCGCTTGCTGTAATTGGCGGAGTTTTCTCCTTATATTTATCTGGACAATACTTGTCTGTACCAAGCTCCGTTGGCTTTATTACCTTATTTGGTGTAGCGGTATTGAATGGGGTCGTTATGGTAGAAAGTATCAACCAACGTATTAAAGACGGTCTAGAAGCATCTAAAGCCGTTTTTGAAGGCGCTACTTCAAGATTAAGACCTGTACTTATGACTGCTATAACATCAGCTTTAGGTTTGATACCGATGTTAATGTCTAATGGTGTTGGTGCAGAAATACAGCGCCCATTAGCGAGTGTTATTGTTGGCGGCTTGGTAACTGCAACACTGTTAACATTATTTGTTTTACCTGTTTTATATCGCTGGTTTTCAGAGAAAAAAATAAAAGAGCTATCCAGATAAAATTACTGTGAACTCTAACCCCACGCTAAAGTCACGTTTAGCGTGGGGTTATTGAGTAGATGAACGAAAAGAAAGATTAGATTTAACAATAAACTAATAGTCATGACTGCTTTGTCGGAATATTTGTCGTTAAACAGGCCAAAGCTAACTTCCGCTTTCGTATCTTTGCAGTCTTAATCTCTATGTGTCTCAAGGTCGGATTATGGCACAGACTGTGTGAAAACTCTGATCACCTTTTGGTCTAAGTATGTTCTGCTTATGATCTATTAATCTATACATTTAGTTCACTTAATATACTGATATTTATATAATTAGACTATTGATTCAGTTGAGGGTTGAGGCAGTATGTCAAAGTTTATAAGCGGTGAAAGTCGTGACCAATCAACGTTATTTCCAGAATCGTTGGAAGACTACGTCAGTGAAGATAATACGGTCAGAGTGATTGATGTTTTCATTGAGGAACTAAATCTAGCTGAATTGGAGTTTAAAGGGTTAACTTTAAAGTCCACAGGCCGCCCTAAGTATCATCCAGCCACATTATTAAAACTGTATCTTTATGGTTACCTCAACCGTATTCAATCATCCCGCCGATTAGAAACCGAATGCCAACGCAATATTGAACTGATGTGGCTACTTGGTAAGTTGGCACCCGACTTTAAAACGATTGCTGATTTTAGAAAAGACAACGGAGATGGTATAAAAAATGTGTGCAAAACGTTTGTTGAAGTCTGCCGTCGTCTGAATATGTTTGAGAAACCAGTTGTTGCCATCGATGGTAGTAAGTTTAAAGCTAGCAACAACAAAGGCAATAATTTTACGCCAAGCAAAGTTAAATTCCACATCGACCGAGTCGAAAAGAATATTGAACGTTACCTTGAATTACTTGATGAAGCCGATAAAGAGCAAGCTAACGTCACAAAAATTAAAGCCACAAAAGATAGGCTAGCTGACTTTCGCAGCCAGTTAAAAAAACTACACGAGATTAAAGAACAAGTTGAAGCTCATCCTGACAAGCAAATATCCACTACTGATCCTGATTCACGTTTAATGAAAACTCAAGGTTTTACAAGAGTTGTGAGTTATAACGTGCAAAGTGCGGTTGATACCAAGCACCACCTTATAGTGGCGCATGAGGTGACCAACGTGCCAGATAGAGGCCAGCTTGCGTCAATGACAAAACTCGCACAAAAAGCATTGCGCAAGGAAGATATAAGGGTATTAGCAGATAAAGGTTACTTCAGTCAGCCCGATATAAAAGATACTATCGATTTGGGTGCAGAGCCAATCATGCCCAAGACGGATACATCGTCCTCTGAAAAGAAAGGGATATTTAACCGCTCACTCTTCAAATACGATGCAAATAAAGATATTTACTTATGCCCCGCTGGTAATGAACTTCAAAATCGAATGCAGGTATTTGAGCAAGGTAAATACCTTGATGTTTACTTCAATCACATTGCTTGTCGAGATTGTAAAATAAGAAGTCAGTGCACTAACTCTAAAAAAGACCCTAGGCGAATAAGGCGGTGGGTGCATGAGATTCTGACAGAAGAAATGCTTCAAAAGCTAAAGAATGAACCTGAATTGATGCTTCATCGCAAGCAAACTGTTGAGCACCCCTTTGGCACAATTAAACTCTGGATGGGAGCTACCCACTTACTAACACGAGGTTTAAAAAGCGTGGGGACAGAAATAAGTCTTCATGTCCTAGCTTACAACTTCAGAAGAATGATAACAATTATGGGAGTTAACGGCCTAAGTAAAGCAATTAGAGTAGCGTTGCCATAGCAGTTTCGCTCGCGCGGAGAAAATTGCGATACTGAGAAAAAATCGATCGCAACCATCTTAAATGGTTTCAAACTAAGAACATACCCAAGACAATTTATTAAAAATTAGTTTTCACACAGTCTGGGCACGTGCCAGACTCTAACTTCGAGTCTGGCTTAGGTTCAAATTTAAGCATCGATCTGTTCTGATACTTCTAACGCATCATCAACTTCTATTCCCAAGTACCTGACAGTGCTCTCTAGTTTTCTATGGCCAAGTAGAAGCTGACAGGCTCTTAAATTTTTAGTTTTTTTGTAAATTAGTGATGGTTTGGTACGTCTCATTGAATGAGTGCCATATTGAGTCTTATCTAACCCAATTGAGGTGACCCAAGAGTCAACTATACGTCCATATTGACGGGTTGAAAGGTGTTCAGAGGAATGAATTCGTGACTTAAACAAGTAATCATAAGAATTGAGAGTAAATTGCTCTATGAGCGCCACAATTGATTTCCTTGTATTTCCAGTAATTTCAAATTGAACAGGCATACCAGTCTTTTTTTGAACGACTATTGCCCGTGATTGGATTGCTTTACCATGTGCAATGTCATTAACTTTTAGTGAAACTAAATCACACCCTCTTAGTTTGCTATCTATGGCTAGGTTAAATAGTGCTAGATCTCTTATTTTATGAAAAAGTTCCAGTCGTATTCGGATAGCCCATATTTGCTGTAATTTTAGAGGTAACTTTTGTCCTACAAGCTTATTTTTATTCCAAGGCTCTTTAGGCTGATATATAGTTAACTGGTGCATTAGTTGTACTCCGGTGTTTATGGAGTTTTAAGCTTAGCTCGCTACAAAAGAATTCGGGTATGAGCGATGAGCGGTCATTGAGGTGAGTAGTCATTAATTTAGTAAGAATAGAGGAAACTTTCCTCTTTTTTACATGTTTATATTGGCAGTAGGAAGAGTAATATTTATTGTTGGCAATAATTTACGCTATTTGCTATTAATATAAGTTCATTAAATAAGGACGTTTTCGCGCTAAAAAAGGGAAAGTGTCCTCTGATAAAGTTGTTAGCACTCTATTGGATCATTAATTCAGCATGAAGGAAACTATATGGCAACCACCCCAGAGGAAATAAAAAGTTTATGTGAGCAGTGGTGTTCATCTGTTAAAACACCTGATGGTGGTATGGCAATCGGTGCTAATTCTGAAAAATATAGACTTTTTGCAAATGGAGTCAGGTTCCACGAGTTGGATCATCAGGCTTTATTGGCTTCAATTCTTGGTTTATCTAAAGTGTTACTACTCCCAGGATTAAATACAATCGTTGTAGATGATCACTTTGGGTTATGGTCATGGTGTGCTGAAGTTCTCGTAGGTAGTCGCTCTGAATACTTTAGTAATGAAGAACATGAAATGAAGTCATTGTTTCAGGCTTCAATCAGAGCTTCACTTGTAAATTGTAAGAAGCCAGCCAGATCATCAGAAGAGCAGCAGTTACAATACGAATCTGAACAAAAAATTCCGCATCATGCTAGATACTTCCTATATGACTCATCTCTAATATTGGCTTATATCGGTTTCCCATTACTTGAATCGACTCTAAAACGAGTAAGTTCAACATACTTAAATATGGATGGGACGGTTAAGTCTACTTTTCAAGTAAAAAATCGTGCTGGAAAACCGAGACCTTATAAAATTGGTGCGCAATGCTCCAGCATCAGAGATGTTTTAAATCTTGTGTATGATGAAATCGCAGATTCTGAACTCAAGGTACTTTTGCAAGAATTCAGAGTTCATATTTCAAGCTTAGATGATTCTCAAGACCCATTTGACCTTATATATTCATGGAGAAATCAATCTTTACACGGAAGTACAAACTTCCAAACTATTGGTGGAACTTTACTTAATTTATCTCTGCTTCTTTGCATATACAGTTTAAAAGATAATTACGAAGAATTAAGAAATAAAGTGATTGAGCAATGTAGGCGAGAAGAAAGTCATGATCATAAAAGCCCTTGGTCATTTTATCCTCCGTACTAGTGCATACAAGGCACTTAAGCGGAACTAAAACAGTGGATTAGGTTTCGCTTCACTACACATTATAACCCACTGTTTTAGTC
>NZ_JBQSVO010000066.1:0-20880 GCF_052376275.1 Pseudoalteromonas sp. AOP7-A1-14
GTTTGGGTATAATGCTTTAAAAATACTTTCTTTTGCAGAAAAAATCACGGTTAATGGGTGTGTTATTTGTGTGGCTAATCGTTGAAACTGAACAAGTTCATCAGGGCGCAAAATTTGTTGTTGTAGTTCTTGCTCTTGCTGGGCACTCATTAGCTGCTCTATATCGATACCGATCCCCGCAATACCGCTACTGTCAGATGCCATTGCCATTGCTGTATTTTGGCTATGGGTAATGCTGCCCACTATTTTATTAGGCCAGATAGGAGCACGATCTGCTGCGCTTATTAGTTCAAAATTATAGATATTAAGGGCCGCCAGTACGCGTTTAGCGCACACTCTGCCAGCTAAATATTCGGCTTTACGTTTAGCAACGGCTGTTTCTAATTGTTTAGGAAAGGGGATTTGATAGCGATTATAGTCATCACCTAAAAAGTTCTCAGTCTCAAATTTACAGCAATATGATTTATGAGTAAGCAAAGGTGTTAGCTGTGTGCATTGGTGAATAGTCATAAAATAATTAGTGATGTTCGGCTTATTAAAGTATTGATAGTACTATAATTGTGCAATGGGGAATATAATTTTTAATTAACAGACTGGCCAGCATACTCTGGCTAAATTTAATCACTTACTTTACACAATGATTGCTATAGCTGCTTCAAGCCCGGCCTAAGTAGATGCTTTTTATGTAAAAGCAATTGAACTTGGCGCTACAGACGAAGGGGCGACTAGTCCACGTGGAATACCGGGATTTTATGCCGGTTATTTCCGCGATTTAGACGGTAATAAACTCAATGTGTTTTGCTTTACTCGTTAGGAATATTCAACTTGCTGCGAGTGTGAAAAATGAATACTTTTGTAATTTCGCCGATAGTGTATGCTAGATCAAAGAATAATCAAAAATATCATGACTTAGGTTACTTAACTTGAGTGGGCTTGTGCTAAGTAGGTGAGCTAAAGTAGTAAGAGTGCAGTAAATGACAAATGTAGAAAGTGAAATAGCTCAAAGCCTTACAAAATCTAAAGTATTGATTGTTGATGATCAGCAGTTAAATATTTCACTTTTAGAGAAAGTACTTTCCTCTCATTACAACACCACGGCTGTTACTAGTGGTGAACAAGCAATTAAGCATTGCGAAATCGATATCCCAGATTTAATTTTACTTGATATCGCAATGGAGGGAATTAATGGTATTGAAACGTGTAAACGGCTTAAAACCAATCCTGATTTAAAAGACGTTCCGGTTATTTTTATAACTTCGTTCGAACAACATGAAGACGTATGTTGGCAAGTTGGTGGTGTTGATTTTATTAATAAGCCTATTAATGCTAAAACTGTTTTTAATCGTGTTAAAGTCCACCTTACGCTTAAGTTACAACGTGATAAACTACTTGAAATGGTGTTTTTAGATAGTTTAACGCAGGTCTATAACCGCCGATATTTTGATTCTCACCTTATACAAACACAATTGAGTGCTATACGTGAGGTGAGTGATTATGCCCTTATATTTATCGACATTGATTATTTTAAACAATTTAATGATATTTATGGTCATGTAGTCGGCGATAAAGCCCTTCAAAGCGTAGCCAATTGTATTCAAGATACTCTTAAAAGGCCGTGTGATTTTGTATCACGTTATGGCGGTGAAGAATTTGCGGTGATTTTACCATTCACTGATTTATCAGGTGCTGTACTGGTTGCACAAAAAATTGTACAAAGTGTTGCTGCGCTAAATATTGAACATGATCATTCAGCATTTGATGTATTAACGGTAAGTGCTGGAGTTGCTACTTTTCGCAGCCTAAGTGGGCAAGATGAAATTATAAAAAAAGCTGATGAAAAGCTCTATATCTCTAAGCAAACAGGGCGTAATAAACTCACCTTTTAGCCGTGTTAACTCTGGTTTTTCACCAGATAATCACTTTTATTGTTACATAAAACTTCGCCCTTTTGGCAAGTGGTTTAGTTTTTCACCGCTAAAGACTAAATAGGCTTCTCACATTCCGCCATCTACATTATTATTCAATAACTTCAACCCACCCAAGGAAGAACTATGTATATTAGTGAAATGGCAAAGCGCAGCGGAGCGTCAATTAAAGCTGTTAGGCATTATGAAGAGATTGGTTTGTTGACAAACATAGCGCGCCAAGGCCGATACCGAGTTTACACTAAAGCGGATGTTGAGTTTGTAACCTTGATCAAACGAGCTCAGTTATTAGGGCTTAGTTTAACTCAGCTTAAACAGTTAAAAGTTGCACGCCATGATCTTAAATGGCCTGCTGTATTGGCTCTACTAGAGGACAAACAACAGCAAGTATTGAATGATATTGCTGCACTGAAAAAGCAAAAAGAGTTGCTAGATTTTTATCACATGGATATAAAAAACTGTTTGAATAACCTTGACTCTACCCCTTAGGGGAGAGGGTATGCTACTGCTTTTAAAGGAGTAGAAGTATGAATAAACGTGTATTGGTTATCGACGCCAACCCTAAGTCTGGCAGCTTTTGCGCATCACTAGCGACAATCTATCAACAAAGTAGTGAAAGTGAAGTACAAGTTGTATCACTCAGTGCGATGCATTTTGACCCTAATTTAAGCCATGGCTATGACCAGCTACAGTCACTTGAACCCGATTTAGTCTCGTTTCAAGCTCAAGTTGAGTGGGCTGAACATATTGTGTTGTTTATTCCTATTTGGTGGGGTGGGCTACCTGCAAAATTTAAAGGCTTGATTGACCGCACGTTTTTACCCGGATTTGCCTTTGAGTATCACCCAAATAAAACCATCCCAGAGAAATTATTAACAGGCCGCACAGCGCAGCTTATATTGACCTTAGATACGCCACCTTGGTATTACCGGATATTCCAAGGTGCCCCCGCTACCAAGCAACTAAAACACACAATTTTAGGTTTTTGTGGAATTAAGTTAACAGCAACTAAGTATATTGGCCCTATTATTAGTTCCTCGCAAGAGCAACGCACTAGCTGGTTAAATAAGCTTGCTGGGAAATAGTGAACGGGTATAAAGCGCTAACTTAAATTAAATTTAATAAAAAACAAATAGGTACGCACCTTAATCGGATAGAAACTGTAACCAGAAAGTGAGAAGATAGTTACCTCAATAGTTAAGCATTATAAGTGCTAAAAATAATAAGATGAGGGAATATCAGTGCGTACTAATTTTTTAAAATCCATTATAACAACAGGTTTGATGATTAACTTGGCGGGCTGTTTTGGTGATACCGTGTTTGAAGCTGCACCTTTGAGTGAGTTTCGCCACACTAATGAACCTGTATTATCAGCTGCACTTACTGTTGATGGTTCTATGAGTATCGTTGCTGAGCAAGGCAAGGTGTGTTTATGGGATAATAAAACAAATCAGCTAAAATTTAAGTGCCTTGTTGGCGACGATGCTAAACACATTGAATTAGTTGGTTTTAGTAAAGACAAAAGCAAATATTTCATTTCTAATCGTACCTCTGTGCATATGTTTTCAGCCACCACAGGTCAACTAGTGGGTAGTTGGGCGACAGGGAAAAATATTGCTCGTGATATCGCAGTCTCTGCTGATGCAAGCACTATTCTTATTGGCTATCGCTCTGGTGAAGCGCAAGTGATAAACACTCAAACATCAGTCTCTAAATTACTAAAAATTCACCGCTTAGATATTAACTCTGTGGCTCTATCTGATGATGGAACAACAGCCTTAACTGGCTCAAGTGATAAATTTGCCTACGTTTGGACAACTAACGACGGTAAAATTACGCAGCGTTTTAAATCCACAACACGCATTAATCACGTTGCTATGAATAGCAATGCAAGCATTGGGTTTTCTATCGATTCTGTGGATGATCGGCAATTTTTAGATTTAAAAACAGCTGAAGAACGAGCTGAACTAAATATTATGGCCAATTTTATCGAGTTTAATGACTCGCTATTTATTAATGATGATAAATGGTTTTTAACAGGGTTGCCAAAAAGTACTTTGTATTTATGGCGTGTTGCCGATGGCCAGCAGCTAGCAGAGTATAAGGCGGCAAAGCTACGTTTGCGCAGCTCCGTCTTGGCGGTAGCCTATGATAAAAATAGCAAAAGTATTATGACTGAAACCAGTGATGGCGTGCTTGAAGTTTGGCCTTATGAACCGCCCAAGTAGTGTAAGTAGGCCGTGTTGAATTAACAAACACGGCTTTTAAAATTAACGCTAAGTGCTATTAGTAATCAAATTTATGTTTGGTAAATAAACTTTGTACTTGTTGCCATACTTTGCCCGGTTTCCCGTCACCGACAAGTTTACCATTTACTTTTACCACAGCGCCGACTTCTTTGGTTGCGCTCGTAATCCACACTTCATCGGCGTCAAGCAGTTCTGTTTTACTAATAACACGTTGTTGTACTTTAAAATCACTATGACTATGTAGAATATTTAAAATTAACCAACGTGTTATACCCGGTAAAATTTGGTTATCTAGTGGTGGGGTACTAATGACCCCCTCTTTAACTATAAATACATTACTTGAACTTGCTTCGGTTATTTCATCTATCCGGTTATACAAAATAGTCTCTTTATTGCCAGCGGCAGCACCTTGTTGATAATGAATGACATTGCCAAGTAGCGCGGTTGATTTGATGTGACAACGCTGCCAACGCTTATCTTGTTCTAACGAAACGGTATAAGTTGTGGCGTGTTCAATGTCGCTGACGGGTTGAGGAGGAATTTCAAATACATACGCAAACACGGTTGGTGTTATATCTGTGGGGTAAGCATGAGCGCGTTTGGTATCGGCCCCTCGGCTGACGTGTAAATAAATACCTAAATTATCACCGTGATTTTTTTCACACAGCTGTTGGCAAATTTCACGCCATTTATCAGTGCTGTAACCGAGCTTAATTTCAATTTCATTAAGGCCGTTATTCATCCGCTCGATATGCGCATTAAAGCCCAGCATTTTACCTTGATAAGCAGGTATGACTTCATAAATACCATCACCAAATAAAAACCCGCGATCCATTGGTGAAATTTTCGCGTCTGCTGCTGCTAGGTAATCACCATTTAGGTAAACCGTGCTCATGGATAATCCTCATTCTCTATAAAGCCGCCGAGTTGGCGCAGTCGTGTTATTAATTGCTGGCCGTGCATAGCGTGTAAGCCATCTTCGGTTAGCTCGTTCTTGTGGGTAACGCCATCAACGCTACCACGGTCACTTAAATATTGTAAAATTGCTAAGGTATTGATATTGGCAAGTAAGTCTTGGTGATACCAGCGGCTTAAAAAAGCGATAATGCCGTACGCTGCCCAGTTAGATACATCAGCAAGTAATAGCTCATCGCAGCACGTTAAGCTTGGCCTAATACTCAGCTCAGTCATGTATTGAGCAACATTACCCATACCTATTTCGTTACCACCATCGCCAATAGCAATGGTTGGACAAGCCGCTTGCGAGATAAAAAAGTCAAAGCAGCCACAATAGGCAGATATATCTATGCCGCGCATATTGTAGTATTTATTCCCATGGCATAACCCTGGGCGTTCAATAGATAGCACACAATCAGGATTCAACTCTGCTAATGCTTGTTTGCTAAACTCCATCGCTTCTGAAAGGTTATTTAATGGTAATTCAAAGCAATTAAAATCATTTTTAAGTGCGCTGTAAAGGGGGTTTCCACAAACTAAAATAGGCTGTTTACCCAGCGCTTTAAGTGCATTGTATAAGGCAATTGCGCCAACGGGGCCATCGGTTTCGAAGGTTTGATTTACTGCAAAGCCAGTGCCAATCAGTATCGTGTTTTTTGCATCAAATAATGACTTTGCGGCGCGCAGGTAAGTGCCTGTTTGCTGATGCGCATAGAGGTTTTGCATGCCGCGAAGATTTTGTTCGACCATCATGATTTCAATGGCTTGGCTTAACTGCACATCACTTAATTGGTGTGACATAGTGCTTTGATCTCTTCGATAAGGGCGATACCAGCGGCGTTATCGCCATGTACGCATAAACTATCAGCATGCAATGGTAATTGCTTACCAGAGCGAGTAGTCACACAACCTGTAGCGAGTAACTGTTTTACTTGTGCAATCAATGCGGGCTTATCGTGGACACTGCCAACCATGCTTCGAGAAACGAGCAAGCCTTCATCTGTGTATTGACGATCAGCAAACGCTTCTAAAATTAGTTCTATCTGGTATTGCTTCGCCAATTGTTGATGCTGCTCAGCGTTAGCAGTAGCAAGTATCATCAATTTTAATTTGCTTGGATAACTGGCTACTGCTTGCATTACAGTGGTCAGTATCGTTTCATCAACCATCATATCGTTGTATAAAGCACCATGTGGTTTTACGTATTCCAAGCTTAGACCTTGCACTCTTGCCATGCCTTCAATAGCGGCTATTTGGTAATGCAGGCAGTTGCTTAGCTCTTGTGGCGTTAACACCATCGAGCGACGGCCAAAACCTTGTTTATCAGGGTAGCTTGGATGAGCGCCAATCATTACCTTATGTTGTTTGGCAAGCGCTAAGGTGTTGGCCATTACATCACTATCACCGCCATGAAAACCACAGGCAATATTGGCCATATCAATATGTGGCATGACCTCATCATCGAGGCCCATTTGCCATGCGCCAAAGCTTTCACCTAAATCACAATTGAGCTTCATTATTATTTCCGTTTAAAAAGCCGAAATATGGGCATTTTGAATATCGGTGATCAACATATGGCCTGGGCTATGAGTGATACAAAAATCAGGTGCGGCATTCGCTATCGCTATTTGCGGGGTAACACCACAAGCCCAAAATACCGGCACTTCGCCTTCTTTAATAGTGACAGACTCACCAAAGTTAGGGCGGTAAATATCTTTAATGCCGATTGCAGCAGGATCACCAAAGTGCACGGGTGCTCCGTGTACATCAGGAAAGCGACTACAAATTTGAATTGCACGAATCGCATCCGCAGGTTTCATTGGTCGCATACTCACTACCATGTTTGCATGGAATATACCGGCAGTTTCACACGGAATATTAGTCATGTACATAGGCACATTTTTGTTCTCAGTAATATTGCGTATTTCGATCCCGGCAGCTTTGAGTGGTTCTTCAAATGAGAATGAGCAGCCAATTAAAAAAGTAACTAAATCATCGCGCCATTGCTCTTTGATATTAGTGACTTCTTCAATTAATTGGCCATTTTTAAAAATCCGATAGCGAGGTAAATCAGTACGAATATCCAAGTCATGGGCAACATTGGGTATATCTGTTGCACCAGGAATTCGGCTGCTGGCTATGATTGGGCAGGCTTTTTTATTGGCTTGGCAAAATTGCAAAAAATCAAACGCATAAGCTTGTGGCAATATCACTAAATTGGTTTGTACATACCCAGGTACAAATCCAGAAGTATGACCTGAGTAGTCACCATTACGGATCATGGTGCGTATTGCATACGGCGTAGTCAGAGATGCATTATGTTGCATAGTTGCCTCTATTATTTATGTTTAACAGTAGTGTTAATGGTTACCGGTAAGCTACCTTGCGCTTTGGCTTTGCCAAGTAACACTTTTGCAAGGGCTGTAAAGGCCGGCCCTGCTACTTTATCATCATTATCGATATCTATGTTATACGCATAAGTTGCCAAAATTGCATCACCATATTGGCCGTATTTGGCTATATCATACGGTGCACGTAGGCTAACAAACAAGATATCTTTATTGGCACGTTTGGCTTTTTTTAATAATTCTTCAAGTGCATTACCCTGATCACCACGGTTTATAGCAAATTTAGGGTCATCTGCAAGGTCATCCATACCACCAATCTCAACCGCACTTTGATTAGGTGAAGCATTACCGGCAATAATAATATCTGCTTGGTTTATTTGCTCTAAAGTGGTACTTGGCTCATAACCTTGTAAGCTTGTACAGGTAAAGTGATTTACAGCACTATTTTGGGCTTTAATAGCTTGTTGTAGGGCAACGCATTTACGTGTATCAGGCATAATAATATGCACTTTACTGCTGGCCGTTAAATTCAGCGGTAAAGTGTTATTAAGGTTTTTAACTTGTGTGATAGCAGCTAGGGCAAGCTCAGCTTCTACTTTACGATGACTGTCGTCACCTAATAAAAGCTGCGCTTTTGGAGTTGCTAATGACTCGTCAATATCAGTATGTAACTTAAACTTACTTTTAAGCGCTAAAATACGTTTTGCAGAATCTGCGACTTCATCGGCTTTTAAATTACCCGTTTTTACTTCTTTAACTAGGCGTTTAATAAGTTGGTCAAGTATTGCTAAATCTTTAGGGCTGCGAATTTCAATGGGCATTAAGGCTACATCAACTCCCGCTGCAAATGTATTTACCACCGCTTCGATAGGTTCAAAGAAATGGCTAATACCAGCCATATCCAAAGCATCGGTGATCACTACACCTTGATAATTTAACTCATCACGTAGCAGGTCGGTAATAATTTTACGCGACATAGTTGCCGGTTTGATCATGGTTTTACCTTCTTTACTGACAAAAGTAGTGTCATCTAAAGCAGGGTATTGAATATGGGCTGTCATGATCATGCCCGGGTTCTGATTCTTTATAATATTTTTAAATGGCGGTAAATCTTGTTGCCAAATAGTTTCTTTGTCATGCATTACTTTAGGTAAGCCGGTATGGCTATCTACGTTGGTATCGCCATGACCCGGAAAGTGCTTTAAAGAGGTGATTACGCCGTTATCTTCAAAACCGGCAACCTGCGCGCCGCCTAAAATACTAACTAAAGTTGGATCTTCACCATACGAACGCACATTAATAACTGGGTTATCAGGGTTCATGTTGACATCAACCGTTGGCGCATAGTTTACGTTTACGCCAATGGCTTTTAATTCGGTAGCAATAACCTTTGCTGACTCAGTAGCAAACTTAGTGCCGTGGGCTTTATAAGTTGCTCCAATTGACATGTTACCAGTAAACGAAGTGGCTATGTCACGTGGAATACGCGCAACGCGGCCGCCTTCTTGGTCAATTGAAATGAATAGCGGCAGTCCCGTACTTGATTTAGCAGCTGCGTCTTGCATAGCACTGTTTAACTTAACTATTTGCGGGATGTTATCGATGTTTTCAGCAAATAAAATCACGCCTCCAATATCATGCTTAGCAATGATATTTGCTAAGTCATCAGGCAATGAAGTGACAGGTTTTCGGCACTTTTCTTCGCTATCTTGCTCACAGTAATAACGAAAGTCGAGCATTAGCTTTTGGCCAAGTTGTTGTTCAAGAGTTAAGTTCGTTGCTGCAACGGTTGCTTTCATAGGTAAAAAACACCCTAGTCCAAAGATTAAAGATGATATGGCAAACTTATTTAACACAGTAGGCTCCAAAGCTGAACGCTTATTTTTATGTATGAATACTTTATTCCTGATGTTAATGTTATTTTAAATTAAAATACAGGGTTTTTTACTACCCTAACTGTTTTTTTTATAAACCGCAAAAACCATGAGTTAAAATATCAAGGCTTTCACCATCCTTATATATAAGGGTTATCATTATTAAGTTGAAAAAAACTACGATGCAAAGCAGTGTAAAGAATGCAAATGAGACAGTAATAATATATTCCTCATTCATAAGAGCCTGCTTGTTTATCTGAGTTTAGGTTTAGTAATCGTATTGAGCTACAGCGACAGGGCATCGTAATGAAAGAGTCAATCAAATAGTTCCAGGTGTTAAAAAAATCAGTTGCCAGTTTATGCTTTATAAAAGCCAAGTTGGTATTATCTTTCGCGCTGCGAAGCGAGTTTATTAGGGCAAGGGCGTTACCTCATTTTTTTGACGTCCGTTCGTGTGTATTAAATGCCCTGCAAGAGGAAAATAGCGCGGCCTAACTTATTATTAAAGCAGCGAGTCCGAGCTCACTGTAAGCACCTAATTTTATATTTATTTGTTCAAGTGAGCCTGCCAACTTAAATATGCTGGCAATTGGCTATTGTTATACTTTCCAAAAAATACCGCGTTTATAACACGTATACATAACTACATACGAGATGAATAAAAACAATATAGAAAAGGCAAAGGAGCCTAGATAATTACCGAACAGTGGCTGGAGAACTTTTGTAAAAAAAACTCCTTTTAAGCTACTTTCGCCAACTGGGATTATAATAACTATTCGGGCTATTACACCTGCAAACATAAAAA
Organism: Pseudoalteromonas sp. AOP7-A1-14; assembly: GCF_052376275.1. Lineage (NCBI taxonomy): Bacteria > Pseudomonadati > Pseudomonadota > Gammaproteobacteria > Alteromonadales > Pseudoalteromonadaceae > Pseudoalteromonas > Pseudoalteromonas sp. AOP7-A1-14. Next base: position 10,159 of record NZ_JBQSVO010000066.1, read on the forward strand.
ATAATATAGCGTTGGCACCAAATACTAAAAAGGGCGCGCTCCATAAACGTACTTTATATATATCTAAAATAGTACTACATAGCGCATAGGAAAGCATGGCAAAACCGGAGCTTAACAATACGTAGCTTGGCGTCCATAAAGCCTTATTTATAGGTGTTAAATATGAAAGTGAATACCCACTTACAATAGCTATGATACCCAGCAGCAATAATATCTTAACTTGTTTTTTGAGATTTTTTTCATGGTTTAAATAAATGGCGCAAAGTATGCCACTTAATGCACTGGCAACCGCGGGCAGAGTAGAGAGTAGCCCCTCAGGGTCAAATGGAAAAGGCTCAGCAGTGCCATAATAAACATGCCGTGCGCCAAGTATTAAGCTATCAAGCCACGCACTTAAATTATTACCGTGTAGCCACAAGCCACTTACGCTCTCGCCATTTGGGAGCGTATAAGGTAGATAAAGCATTGCAGCGCCATAAAATACTAATAAGCCAATAAAAGTGACGGCTATTTTTTTCGGAGTTAAGTATAAATAAGCAGTTAACGCAACTATATAAACAAGACCAATGCGCTGCAACACCCCCATCACCCTAATACCTAACAGCTTGTCATTAAGCCAGCTAAAGTTAGGATCGCTAAAATTATAATAAAATAGAGCTAAAAACCAACCCAGTGCAATGAGCTTAATGGTGTGTACAACGCCTGACTTAAGCATGGTTGAATTACTGAGTCCTTTTGCGCGCATAGCATTAACCGACAAAGTAATAGACATACCCACAATGAATACAAAAAATGGGAAAATTAAATCGGTTGGCGTATAACCATGCCACTTAGCATGCTTAAGTGGCCAGTAAATGTAAGACCAGCTTCCAGGATTATTAACTAAAATCATCGCAGTGATGGTAATCCCTCTGAGTATATCAAGGGCAAGTAATCGATGGCTGGGCAGTTTGGCTAAAATATCTTGGCAGTGTTGTTTTAACATGGTAGCTAATTATTATTTTATTATTACATCATTGTAATAAAATATTCCTGATTAGCAAGGGGGTTATTATGCAAAAGTTGTTTCAAATTCATTTTGTATTTAAAGCATTTGGCCGACACTTTGCAGTAGCTAAAGAATCAACCAAAGTAAATCTAGCAAGCGCGATCTGCCAAAATTATATGCGGAAGTATATTTTTTAAGTTGGTTTGCAGCTTAGCATCTACATTATATATTTCTTTCATTCGCGCCTGGGTGAGTACATGCTCAGGTGAGCCATGAGCAACAACACGGCCGTTATTCATCATATATATGCGATCAGCAAAACTTGCAGCTAATGAAAGGTCGTGGATCACAGCAACAACTCCAGCGCCTTGTAGTGCAATTGCTTTAGCCTGTGCCATTACTTCGTATTGATGGAATAAGTCTAAGCTTGAGGTAGGTTCATCGATGAGTAGATAAGCGCTTTTGTTCTTCGCTAGACTAGGTTGTAACTGACATAATACTCGGGCTAATTGGGTTCGCTGTTTTTCGCCCCCTGATAGGCGAGTAAAGCATTGCTTTGCTAAATGGCTGACCCCTAATGTTTGCATCGCATTAGTTGAAAATTGCTTTAGCTGTGATGCACTATAATCTTCTTGATGAACAAAGTGCGCCATATCAACAACTTCATCAACTGTAAATGGAAAGTCTAGTTCATAACTTTGCGTTAGTACGGCTCTGAGTGTTGCCAATTCAGTAATGCTATACTCGCACAAGCTTTTATGATCAAGCGTTATACTGCCGCTTGCAAATGGAATATCCCCACACAGAGTTTTCAGTAATGATGACTTCCCAGCGCCATTAGGGCCGATTATTACGACCACTTCTTGAGGGTGAACTACAAAGTCAACATCATCAAGTAGCACCTTTGAGCCTACTTTAGCTGTTAAGTTTTTACCTGAGAGCATTACTTATCCTCGTTTTTGGTATGTTTTTAATAACATGATTAAAAAGAATGGACCACCTATTGCACTGGTAATTAAACCAATGGGTACTTCAGCCGGAAGCATCACTGTACGGGCGAATAAGTCGGCCAAACTCAATAATAACGCACCGCCAAGCATACTAGTGGGCATTAAATAACGATGATCAGGGCCCAATATTAAACGTACAATATGCGGTACGATAAAACCGACAAAACCAATGATCCCAGTGATGGCAACAGCAGCACCGGTACATAAGGCTGTGTATATAAATACTTGTTTTTTAAGCTTAGTAACATTAATACCCAAATGTTTTGCTTGAGCTTCACCTAATAAATATAAATTCAACGGCTTGCCTAAGCGAAGTAACGCCACGCAGCTAAAAATAATTAGTGCAATTGTGGGCAGCATCATTGCAAAATGATTACCCGCCAGTGAGCCCATACTCCAAAAGGTTAAATCCCGTAGCTGTTGATCATTACTTATTAAAGTTAATACCCCAATGAGTGAACCAACAATCGCATTTACAGCAATTCCTGCCAGCAATAAGCTGATAATGGTAAACTGCCCACTATGAGCGCTGAGCCGGTAAATAAATACACATACGCCAATACAGCCTAAGAATGCGCCAACAGGCACAGCGTAAATACCTAAACTATCGCTAAAGTTAGCAAATAAACTGGTGCCTAACACTATCGTAGCCACGGCGCCTAATGCAGCACCGCTTGATACACCTATTAAACCAGGGTCAGCTAATGGATTTCTAAATATAGCCTGCATCGCGGCGCCGCATGCTGCTAATCCCGCACCGACAATCATAGCCAGTACTAATCTAGGCAAACGTATTTGCCAAATAATGGCATGCTTGAGTTCATCATTAGCTGTTTCATTTATAATCGAAATAATTTCACTGATGCTGATGGCAACACCGCCTTTACTAAGGGCGATGAAAAAAACAATCACACAAGTTATAAACAATGCGGGGATCGCCATACGACGATGCTGATTTTGTGAAATTAATGTACTACCCAGTGCTAACATGATCAGTGCTCACTTAGTTGGACGGTCACATTGTTGGCACTAGGTGCAAAACGATATTGGTAACCTTGTGGTAATTGAGCCTCTGGGTGGAAAGTATGTGCAAGCTCTACTGCTGCTTGTGGTGTACGTGGTCCCATACCTAGTAAATAGCTGCCATCAAAACTATGTACTTGGCCATTTTTAACCGCATTTGAGAATTTAAAGTGAGCTAGTTTTTCTAGCTTTATAATCGGATCATCACCATGGCGGCCCATTGTAATAATCACGTCAGGGTTTAATGCTAACGCAGCTTCGGTTGATAGCGGCTTCCAGTTATTAATCGTATCTGCGGCAATATTAATACCGCCTGCGGCATTAATAAGCTCATCTGCAGAAGTGCCGGTACCTGCGACAATGGGCTGGCTATTACGTACACTTAATACAAATAACACACGCGGCTTTGCCGTTGCTTGCTTTAGTAAATAGCTAAGTGCATCACGGTCAACGTGTAATGACTGTGCTAACGCTTCGCCTTTATGATCGACATTCAATAAGTTAGCAATTTTTTTAATCTTATTTTCAATGCCCGGTAAGTTATCGTTTTCATTAAGAATAACTAAATTAACTCCTGTTTGTTTTAATTGCTCAACCACTTTTTTTGGCCCAGTGTCGGATTCACCTAATACTAGATCTGGGTTTAACGATAGAATTCCTTCAACACTGATTCTTCTCACATAGCCAATTTGTGGTTTCTCTTTTGCCTGCGCAGGAAATACGCTCGTGCTATCAACCCCGACTATCCGTTGCTGTTCATCAAGTGCGTATATAACTTCTGTAATTGAGCCTCCAGACACCACAACTCTTTGAGGATAAGTTGATTGCTTTGCAAAAACACCTTGGCTGATTACAGCTAAGGTTATAAAAATTAAATATGAGAGTAGGGGTTTCATAACGTTTCCATTGTTGATATTGTTTAATGCAAATAGTAACAGTTTGCATTTGTATTTAAAAGTTATGAAATTTATTATTTTTCTGATTATTTCTTTAGGGTGTCATCTAGGCTGGCTATATTCTCAGCCAACAGAACTAGATACGGTGCAATTTAGTGATGCTCAACTAGCTGATAAAATTGCGATTAAAGTCATCACTTCAGAGCCTGTTAAGCCACAAAAAAAACAAGCACAAAAGCCAACTATTGTTGCTAAACAGGCGCCAAGTACACAATTTCACTCAAAGGTTAAGCGTTTAGCAAAACAACCAAGCGTAAAAGAAAACACGAAAACTGCGCAGCCGAAAAAAACAAAGCCAATTATAAAAAAAGCCAGCGTTAAACCAGACACTTCAATTGCAAAGGTAAAACCCGTTGTTGAGCCTGCTAAAAAGCAGTCAAAACCTGCACCCGCTTCAAGTGCTACTGTTATTGCTAAGCAGCACTCATTACAAAATAAAGTCCTATTTATTAATTCTTTACCTATATTTAAAGCACCAAGGCCCGCATTGAATTATCCGTTAAAAGCCAAACGTCGTGGTTATCAAGGTGTTGCCATACTGCAAATAGAATTAGCTAAAGATGGCGCAATAACGAATCTAACTATATTAAAGAGCAGTGGCTTTGCAGAGCTTGATAAAGCGGCACTTAACAATGCATCACAGTGGCAGTTTCACCCCGTAATACGAGATAACCAAACTATAAGGGCACGCTTTAATGTGCCTATCGAATTTTCCCTGCGTTCATAGCGGACTTAAGTAAGAGAAGTAATTATGCAAGATCTATTTTCTGCTGTAGGTATTATGGCTTGGCCATTATTTATGGTTTCAATTATTGCGTTAGCCATTGTACTAGAGCGCAGCTTGGCGTTTGCACAAAGTTGGCTGAAAATGCAAAAACTAAAACAACCAAATAGTGAGTTTAGCCAGCAGCTAAAACAAAAGTCTCAGGCAGAGCAACGCCAGCAATGGTGTCAATTATATTTACAAGATTGTTTAAGTTGTTGGCGTAAACGATTAAACATTTTATCTCTATTGGGCACATTAACTCCGTTGATGGGATTATTGGGCACAGTGTGGGGGTTAGTGCTGATGTTTAAAAAAATAGCACAAACACATCAAGCAGTAACACCTGCATTACTCGCTGATGGCTTATGGGAAGCGATGTATTCAACCATGGCTGGGCTTATTATTGCTATACCTTGTTTACTATTAAGTGGGGTTTTTAACGCACTTTTAGAGCGTTTTCAAACAGATTTGACCCGCATTATTAACCACCTAAATTATCAACTTTGTTTTGATGAAACTCCCCATGCTTGAGCTGCCAGAAAAACCCAATAACAGTTCCTTAATGCCTGATTTAACTGCATTGATTGACGTGCTCTTTATATTACTTGTGTTTTTATTACTCACAGCGGCGGTAAAACTAGAGATGCTTGATGTCACTTTGCCTGAGGTTGGAAGTGATAACCAAGCACCGTTAGAGCAACAAAAAGCAACCGTGTTAAGTGTTAAATATACTGAGAAACAGCTTATTTACGCTTTGGCAAAGCAGCCATTTAGCTCTCTTACAGAAGTGATAGCAGCCTTGCGGGCAAAAAAAAACCAACAAGGTGTTTACCTTGCTATTGATCAACAAGTCCCTAGTGGTGAATTGGTCAAACTGTTAGCGGCACTTTCTAAAGAAGATCATAAAATTGCAAATATATTAATCAAAAGCGAATAAAAATAATTATCATTCATGGTGTTTTGTTGTTATAGTGCTGTTGCTTTAAATTGGTACGCATTGGTGATTTAGGGGCTAAACCAATGCATATTTTTATAATTAAAAACTTAAATGGAGCGACACATGCGCCTTTCAAAACTGGCTTTATGCATTGCCAGTGTTTCCTTGCCTGTAATGGCACAAACAAACACATCAGAACATCAACAATTAACTACAACCCTTGATGCTGTTACGGTTACTGCAACCCGAACTGAAAAAACAGTACTTAACTCTTCACAAGCCGTGAATGTGATCACCGCCGATAGTATTGAAGAATCACTTGCGACGACGGTGTTCGATAGTCTGATTGCTGTGCCTAATGTTACTGCCACGGGTGGCCCTCGTGCTGGAGGACAAAAATTCAGTGTACGTGGCTTTAATGATGCCGAAGACGTTCTAGTGAGCGTTGATGGAGCAATCCAAACCTTTGAAAAATACCGGATGGGTAGCTTTTTTAGCGATGCAGATCTATATCGTACAATCAGTATTAAACGTGGCCCTAGCACCGTATTACATGGTGGTGGTGCGCTGGGTGGTGTGGTCGAGATGGAGCTCAAAGATGCCAGCGATTTTTTAGCGCCAGAGGAAACTGTCGGGGCTAAGGTTAAGTTAGGTCATCATGGTAATAATAACGAAAATAACGGCAGCGTTTATGCGTATGCGCGTCCTACTGATTCACTTGATATCTTAGCCGCTTATATAAAACGAGAAAGTGATGATTTTGAGTTATCCAATGGTGAAGCACTCGACAACTCTGCAATCGAAGCTGAGTCTTTATTGCTCAAAGGTGAGTATTACTTAACGGATGACTCATTAATTGGCCTTTCTTACACACAAAGTGAAGATGCTCAACGAACTGAATTTAATACCACAGATCCTGGCGCATGGGGCACCGTTTATCGCATCGTGGATCAATCTATTACTAACCTTAGTTACGAGCTAAACCCACTCAATAATCAATATATTGATCTATCAATACGCTTTGGTAATACCCAAAGCCACGTTACAGAAAGTGATGGTACAGGCATGTTGAAAGACTACATAGGCCTTGAATCGCACTACGAATATAACATCAATACACTAGATATAATGAATACTAGTGTAATCAACTCGCATGCATTTACATATGGCATACAGTATTCGGATAAAGAACGGGTTGGTGAAAAACAGAGCTACCCTTGTTTGAATGTAAATACACAAACATACGAATGTTTGGAATATGGGAGTGAGGCTGTAAGTAGTGAAATGTCTTCTCAACCAGGAGGAACTCAAAAGCGTTTAGGTGTTTACATTCAAGATGAATTCACTTGGCAGGCACTAACCTTAACAGCCGGGCTGCGCTATGAAGAGTATCGCAGTACACCAACAGATCAATTTGCAGCAAAATTTTCTGCTTTAGACACTAAAGTTGAACAATCTCAGGTAGTGCCTGCAATAACGGCTAATTATCAAGTTACTAACCAATTTGCAGTTTTTGCAAGTTATCAAGAAGGTTTTAGAGCCCCATTACTTGATGAATTATATGATCAGTATAATGGACGAAACCCTAATTTGGATCTGGATGTAGAAAACAGTCGAAATAAAGAAATAGGCATGAGCTATCAAACGCGTAATGTGTTTACTGAAGTCGACTCACTAACCGGTCGAATTATTTATTTTGAGACTCAAGTTGATGACGAAATACAATCAAATACTAGCTCTGTAACGACCCCCGCACCTCGATATAACAATAGTGGCGAAAACGACCGTGATGGCTTTGAGCTTGAGGTTAATTATGCTAACAAAATAGGTTATGTAAACTTAGCCTACAGTGAAATATCAGGTGAAGATAAAGATAACGAGCCTTTATGGTACTTACCTGCCGATAAATTAGCTGTGACTGCTGGTTTGCTATTTTTTGATGAAACAGTTCGAACAGGTATCAGTATTCAAGATGTTGCTGAGCGCGCCGTGCTTGCTTACGACCCCTCGACGCGAACATATCAAGAAACCGCGCAAGACAACTACACATTAGTGGGAATAAATGCAAGCTGGGATATTAACAATAACTGGAACCTTCGTTTAGCTGTGGATAATTTACTTGATAAGGAATATCAAGTGATAGCAGGCACAGGTGGAGCGATAGGAGATTATGGTATTGGTCGTAATATTAAAACCCAAATTAGCTTTAAATTTTAGATGATAACAATACTCAGCTTACTTTGTTGGGCTGAGTTATATAATACCCATTAAGGTGAAAAATATGAGTGTTTTACAACGTTTCAGTCAGCTATGTGAGCAGCAACCTAACATAAGAGTCGCAGACGCTGCGCAGCAATTAAATATTACAGAAGCGCAACTTATTGCAGCTCAAACTGGTGCTGGTGTAACTAAGCTTGATAACACAAATATTGAAGCGATATTAAAAGCGTTTAAAAAGTTAAATCATGTTATGGCATTAACACGTAACGGGCAGGTGGTGAGTGAAATTTCAGGTTGTTATGAAAAAATTTACTGCTCAGAACGTAATAATACAAAAACAGCTATCGCAATAAATCCTGGGGGCATTGATCTACGCTTGTTTATATCAAAATGGCACAGTGTGTTTGCGGTACACAACAAAGAGAAGCAAGGTAGTATTCAATTTTTTGACAAATACGGAGTGGCTGTACATAAAGTATTTACCACCGTACAAACAGATTTCGCTGCATTTGAGCAACTACTCTCAAAATTTAAAGCACAACAACAAGACACTCAGCTTAATGTAACGGCACCTGCAGTTGTTGTTGATGAATATAAGCCACTGGCCGAAATTGATATTCAAGGATTTCGCCAAGGGTGGGAGAGCTTGCAAGATGTTCACCAATTTCCTGCACTATTAACTAAGTTTGCAGTAAGCCGCACACAAGGGCTGGAAATAGCCGGTGAGCAATGGGCGCAAGAAGTATCACCAGATTGCTTAACTGAGGTTTTTGAAACTGTTCGAGAGCAGCAAAGTGAGTTAATGATTTTTGTGAATAATCATGCAGCAGTACAAATATACTCAGGAACATTAACTAATTTAAAACAGGTTGGTCCGTGGTATAACGTACTAGACGACGAATTTAATTTACATGTGAAAAATCAGCTGTTCTCCCGCGCGTTTGTAGTTAAAAAGCCAACTGATAATGGTGCAACTACCGTTCATTCCATAGAGTTTTTTGATACGCAAGGTAGTACAGTTATGACCTTATTTGGCCGTAGAACCGAAGGCAAAGTACAAGCTAATGACTGGATTGAATTATGCAACAATATACGAGAGAAAGCTGTTGCGGCATAATGTGCAAGTGAAATAGATAGTGCTGGAATAATTTATTGGCAATATATTTTTAATGTGTAATATTAAAGAACAATTGAATTACCAATAAAGCTAGCACTATGTTTTTAAAATTATATTTAAAGTCAATTTCATTATTTACAGCAGCGTGCATTGTCAGCCCTGCTGTCAATGCTAATGAACCTGTTACAGCGACTAAGCGTATTGAATTTGTCGATATAACTTCGCTAATTCCTAATGCTGTATTAGATATTCGTTATTTTGGTAATCATAATTTTGTTGGAAAACCTGTTGACGGTTATGCCGCGCCTAAGTGCTTATTACATGAAAGTGCCGCAAAAGGGTTAGTAAAAGTGCAGCAGCAAGCGCAAAAGCAAGGGCTGGGTATAAAGGTATTTGATTGTTATCGCCCACAGCGCGCCGTTGATCATTTTGTGCGTTGGGTAAATGATGAAAGCGACACGAAAACCAAAAGCGAATTTTATCCTAACTTAGGAAAAGATAAGCTTTTGGGGGGTTATATTGCCGCCAAATCGGGTCATAGCCGCGGCTCAACCATCGATTTAACTTTGGTTGATGTAAAAGGGCAAGAACTGGATATGGGCTCACCTTTTGATATGTTTGACACTATTTCAAATACCGACGACCCCCGTACAACAGCAGCGCAAAAGGCTAATCGTTATAAATTAAAAGACTTAATGACTGATGCTGGCTTTTCGCCTTACTCTTTGGAGTGGTGGCATTTTACCTATAAACCACAAGCTTACCCAGATACGTATTTTGATTTTGAAGTGAAGTAAATGTGATAGCACTTTGTAGTTTATATAAAATAAACCATAAAGTGTTTGACAAATATTCTGAAGTCTATATAGTGGGTCGCAGCTAGAAAGAAAGTATGTAAGCTATAAATCTTTATTTCGTTGTTGTATAAGTATTACTTGTAGTACCGTCCTGAAGTTTTAAGTACCATCTCATTTTTTGCTACACCCGCCCATTAGGGCACATTTTAATTTTTTATATCAGGAATAATACTATGTCTAACATCGTATCAGGTACAGTTAAGTGGTTTAACGAGTCTAAAGGTTTTGGTTTCATCGAGCAAGAAAACGGCCCAGACGTTTTCGCACATTTCTCAGCAATCAAAAGCGAAGGTTTCAAAACTTTAGCTGAAGGCCAACGTGTAGAGTTCACTCTTTCACAAGGTCAAAAAGGTCCACAAGCGGATAACATCACTCCGTTATAATTTTTACTTTTAAAGTAAAAATAAGAAAAAGCGCCTAGGGCGCTTTTTTTGTGCCTAAAATTAACGAAAGATGCCCCCTTTCTACACAACTTTAACACTAGTGAGTTGTTATTCGCCCGCCTTCCTTCCTTTGGTTTTATTAAATTTAGCTTTATTACCATTAAGCAGCTTTGCAACGGCAAAACTTACTGTTTATACAGAGTCATCTTTGGACTGGCTGTTCGTTTTTAGGTTTTATTGCCTAGCTGGTAATGAGCACAAAGCTGTCAACACGTTATAAAAAGCAACAAAATATAGCTTTGCTATTGCATGATCAGCACTTATCAACAGTTGATAATAAAGTTCACGTCACAAAAATAAAGACAATTTAAAAAGTATAAAATACGCTGCTTTGGCATGTTTTTACGATTTAAAATGCTATTTTTTATCTTGTTGTATGCTGTTTTAGACGGCTGTTTTAGACAC